>JAHEMV010000038.1 GCA_024643455.1 Cytophagales bacterium | reverse complement strand
GTCATTTCCGGCTTCTTCTTTTTGAGACCATTGAAATGATTGAGTCGATTTCTTACGGTTTGTTCAGCTTTATCTCTGATGGAACACGTATTAATTAAAATCAAATCTGCCTCTGATGCTTCGGATGTGGTGTCAAATCCTTCTTTTGTCAGGATAGAAGTGACGATTTCACTATCCGAAAAATTCATCTGACAACCATAACTTTCGATATATAACTTTCGACTTTTGCCTGTATTGGCATCACGGCTTACTACAACAGATTCTGAATTCTTTTCTTTTTCTGAAATTATTCCAATGTCGCTTATGATCTTTTCCATTATTAACTTTATACTTTTCTCCCAGTTCAGAAAAACAGCCCGCAAATATACAAAATATTAAGGCAATATGACATATTGGCAGGGTTAAAAACTTTAAATAGATTTGAATAATTGGTGAAGACTAGTTGCTCAAGACTTCAAAAAGAGATTCTGCCTTGAGCAGACATTCATTGTATTCATACTCAGGATCAGAATCATAAGTAATAGCACTTCCGACATGAAAAGAAATCTGACTGCTTTTTTCATCGAAAATAATTGATCGGATCACCACATTGAAATCAAAGTTTTGCTCTGGAGAAAAATAACCAACCGCTCCGGAGTACAATCCCCTGGCTGAGTCCTCTAGTTCTTCGATTTCTTGCATTACTCTGATTTTTGGAGCGCCTGTCATGCTACCCATCGGGAATGCGTGTTTTATAATTGATGGAATGGATACCTTTTTTTGGCGCTGTGAAGACACAGTTGAAATCATCTGATGTACCCTGCTAAATGTATAAATGCCAAATAATTCATCCACCTTAACTGTTCCGGTTATAGAACTTTTGGCCAAATCATTACGTACCAGGTCAACGATCATTAGGTTTTCTGCCCGTTCTTTTTCACTATTGAATAGACCTTGTTTTAATTGTTCATCTTCGTTTTTATCGAAGCTTCTTTTGATGGTCCCTTTGATTGGTTGTGAAATCAATTTTTCGCCTTCTTTTTTTAAAAAACGTTCTGGAGAAGCACAAATAAGGTATTTATTGTCAATTTTCATGAATGATGAAAATGGCATTGGTGATAGTTGGTTGAGTTTCAAGTAACAATGCAACGGATCAAATCGTTCGCCGACGGCAGTGTATTCGATGCAGTAATTTATCTCATAGTATTCCCCCTCGACAATGGCGTTCTTTATTTTTTCTATTCTTTCAAAATACTGTCTTTTTGTTGTTCTGGAAACTGGTTTTGTAACATGAATCATTGATGGCGTTTCCAAAACTTTAGTTCCATTTATTTCTTCATAGACCTCATCTGGTTCATTAAACGAGTTTATGGTAAATTCATGATTATTAATAAAAATGATGTATTCAGGAACAATAAAATTCATGTGACTGAATGAAATAGTTGAAGGATTATTACTAACCAGATCTTCAATTTCATTTTTTAGATCATAGCTAAAAAAACCATATAGCCAATCTTGTTGTACGTTAATAACATTATCTAATTGCTCGAATGAGTTTTGATTGCTTTCAGCTTGCATCATTTTTCCCACAAAAATAATCTGTGGGAATGCGCCATAAAGCGTTTGGTAGTTATTACCATTTACGAAAGAAAAGCAAGATTTTCCCATCGCCCAGCTAAGTAACTGTTCAAGATTTATCTGGTCAAAAGCGAATTTTTTTGATTTTCGTTCAGGCATGTCTAGCAAAACTCAAAGGTATTTAATGAACAATTGAAATTTTAATGCAATTGATATTTTTATTTATAACTGAAATTTATAAGATGAAACAATCCTTTATAAATTTTATAAATGCCCGTACTTTTGTCTTTTCAAATTTATAATTATGGCCTTAATATTACCCGTTCGAGGGATTAATCCAATTTTTGGAGAAAACTGCTTTATAGCAGATAATGCCACTGTCGTTGGCGAAGTGACATTAGGGAATAATTGCAGTGTGTGGTTCAATGCTGTTGTGCGAGGAGATGTGCATTCTATCACTGTTGGAGACAATTCTAATATTCAGGATGGTGCAGTGATTCATTGTACTTACAAAAAGTCTAAAGTTGTGATTGGGAAAAATGTATCTATTGCACATAATGCAGTAGTTCATGGATGTACTATAGAAGACAACGTCCTAATCGGGATGAATGCTGTAGTGATGGATGACGCAATAGTGAAAAGTGGTTCAATCGTAGCTGCAGGTGCAATAGTATTGGCTAAAACTATTGTCGAGGCTGGATATATTTATGCCGGAGCACCTGCAAAAAAAGTCAAATTAGTTGGGAATGATCTCCAGGATGTTTTTTTGCGGACTGCCACAAATTATATTAAGTATGCGAAATGGTATACCGAAGGAAACATGGAATATTAAAGCTTATTCATGATATCCTGAATGATCTGGACTCCATGCAAACGTCCATTTTCTATAAATATTTTTGCAGTCTCTTCTCCTCCAATGATGGAACCTGCAAGATAAATGCCTTCGACATTTGACTCAAAAGTGTCAGGATTTAGTTTTGGGATCAGGTTTTCACCTTCCAGTGTGATACCTACTTTTTTCAGAAAATGTGCATCTGGGCGATAACCGGTCATCAAAAACACGAAATCAGCATCAATTCTTTTTTTCACACCATCATCGAGATTTTCGATCATAATGGACTTTTCATAAATTTCTATGACTTTATACTTAAAGTAGGCCTTGACTTCATTTTTCTTGATTCTATTTTCAAGGTCTGGGACGATCCAGTATTTGGCTCGCGGGTCCAATGTATCATATAAATGAACGATTGTCACGTCAACATCATTTCTGTATAAATCAAGAGCTGTCTCAATTGCCGAATTGGCACCACCAACGACTACAGCTTTCATTTTGGAATAGCGGAATGCCTCGTCGTAATAGTGAGATACATGAGGCATGGTTTCTCCACGAATTTTCAGATACCGTGGCACATCATAATATCCGGTTGAAATAATAATTTTTTTGGCTTTGAGCGTGTCATTAACTGTAGTAAGTGAAAATACTTCACCTTCTTTTTTGACGTCCGTGATCCGAGTAAAAAGTTTTATGTTCAGATCGAAATGATTAACCACCTTCCTGTAGTATTTTAGTGCTTCAGATCGGGTCGGTCTTGTGCCCATGGAAACAAATGGAACTTTCCCTATTTCTATGTTTTCAGAAGTAGAAAAGAAAAGCATATTGACCGGATATCGACGTATAGACTCTGTAATACTTCCTTTGTCAACAATCAAGTAATCAAGTTTTTGATCCTGAGCTTCAATTGCGCAGGCAAGACCACATGGCCCAGCGCCAATTATAATTACATCGTAAAGTTCCATATCTGCTAAAATATTAAATCTTTATTAAAACCAAGCCTTGATTTATCATGGATTTTTTATAATTATCCAACACAAAAATTATAGAGCCCTCTGATTTTTATACTTTGAGAATTGATGAGATGGCAGTTTATTTTTATCCCAGATCGATTAGTTTATGAATTGGCACCGTCGTTTAGTAGTTTTATATCACGAAAAATAAGTAAAGTAATATGACAATGAAAGTAGGTATTTTGACTGCAGGTGGCGATTGCCCTGGTCTAAACGCTGCAATACGAGGAGTGGGCAAAACACTACTCTTGAAATATAATGCAAAGGTTTATGGTATATCGTCTGGTTTTCTTGGGTTGATCGAAAATGACTATGTGGAACTGACCGAAGCCAGCTTGTCCGGGATATTGACTATAGGGGGTACTATTTTAGGAACATCAAGAGAAAAACCTTTTAAGAAATCAAAACATTTTTTAGAGGAAATAGATAAGCCAGCAGTTATCAAAGAAAATTATGACAATCTAGGTTTGGACTGTCTGGTATGTATAGGCGGAAATGGGACTCAACGAACAGCTTCTAAACTTTCAGAATATGGGATGAACGTTATAGGAATGCCAAAAACCATTGACAATGATGTGTTTGGGACAGAACTTACTTTTGGTTTTCATTCGGCTGTGGGTATCGCCACTGAAGCAATAGACAGGCTGCACACTACTGCCAATGCACATAAGAGAGTGATGGTAATCGAATTGATGGGGCATAATGCAGGTTGGCTAACACTCTATGCAGGTATTGCCGGTGGGGGCGATGTGATTCTGATACCAGAAATACCATATGACCTGAATATCATTGCAGATTACCTCCGGGATCGAACAGCAAAGAAAAAATCTTCTTCGATCATCGTGGTAGCCGAAGGGATTGAGACAAAAAAGGGGATGTCTGCTGGGCACTATATTGCCACACAAGTCGGTGAAATGGTAGAGGAGCAAATGAGAGAAACTGTTCTAGGGTACATTCAACGTGGAGGTACACCGGCTCCTTTTGATCGTATACTTGCCACTCGGTTTGGTGCCTATGCTGCCCATTTGATTGCAGAAGGAAATTTTGGTCGAATGGTTGCCATTCAAAATGATCATGTAACAAGCATCCCCTTATCAGAAACGGAGGGCAAATTGAAATTGGTGCCTAGTGATCATGCTTTGCTCACGAGAGCCACGGATATTGGTACTTGCTTTGGAGCAAATTTGGGTTAATTACCATGGGGTAAATCATGCAAAAAGAATTACAATTTCAAGTTGATCCAGAAGTTGCTGAGACGCCGTCACTTCTTTATTCCGTTGTAACTAAAAAGTTTGGCTTCAATCCAAAAGAAATCCGGCACATCGAGATTTTGAAAAAGTCGATCGATGCGCGCAAAAAACCTGTCAAAATCAATTTGAAAGTTAAGGTTTATATCAATGAAGATATCGAGAAATTAACCATTCAGCTTCCGGAATATCCTGATGTATCAAATCAGGACGAGATAATCATTGTTGGCGCTGGTCCAGCTGGATTATTTGCCGCATTAAAATGCATTCAACTTGGCAAAAAACCAATTATCATTGAGCGAGGGAAAGATGTACAGGCTAGACGTCGTGATCTCAAAGCCATTAACATCGATCATATAGTCAATGAAGATTCAAATTATTGTTTCGGTGAGGGTGGAGCAGGCACTTATTCAGACGGCAAACTTTACACCCGATCCAAAAAGAGGGGAGATGTCCATGAGATATTGATGCTTTTGGTTGCGTTTGGTGCCACAAAAGAGATATTGATTGATGCACATCCGCATATTGGCACCAATAAACTTCCAGGAATTATAACAGCAATTCGTGAATTTATTATTGTTCATGGAGGAAAAATACTTTTTAACACCAGGGTAAGTGAGTTGATTATCAAATCAAATTGCATAAAAGGGGTAAAAACATCAGTTGGTGATAAAATAGAGTCAGAAAAAATCATTTTGGCGACAGGTCATTCAGCAAGAGATGTTTTCGAAATGCTCTTTCGACAGGGTATTACCATCGAAGCTAAGCCATTTGCAATGGGTGTTCGGGTGGAGCATGCTCAGTCTCTGATCGACAGTATTCAGTATCATTGTCCGGAACGCGGCCCTTATTTGCCACCTGCACCATACAGTATCGTGAGACAGATTGAAGGTAGGGGAGTGTATTCTTTTTGCATGTGCCCGGGCGGAATTATAGCTCCTTGTGCAACAAGCCCTGGAGAAGTAGTGACAAACGGATGGTCACCTTCGAAGCGCGATCAAAAGACGGCAAACTCAGGTATCGTTGTGGAACTTAATATGAATGATTTCATTGGATTTCAGCATCGTGGTCCACTGGCAGCCATGGATTTTCAGCAATCTATTGAGCAAAAGGCATGGCAAGAGGGAGGTCGCTCGCAAAAAGCTCCGGCCCAACGATTGATTGATTTTATGCATGGTGTCCAATCGAAAAACCTGCCGGAAACATCTTATAAACCAGGGATCACTTCCGTGGAAATGAAAAGTATATTTCCAGATTTTATACATCAAAGCCTTAAACAAGGATTTAAACAATTTGGTAAATCCATGAATGGATACCTCACCAACGAGGCGGTAATCCATGCCCCTGAATCACGAACTTCTTCACCAGTGCGTATTCCGCGTAACAATGAAAGTCTGGAACATGTTTCGATAAAAGGATTATATCCGTCTGGTGAAGGTGCTGGCTATGCAGGAGGGATTGTTTCCGCCGCAATTGATGGAATGAAATGTGCTGAAATGTGCGTAAAATCCATGAAATAGTTTAAACATTATGGATTTGAAAAATACTTAGACGGGTAGTCTTCCTTCAAACTCGACCACTTTAACAAATCACTTTAACAAAAATTAACGTTTTAAATTATATTATAAGGATACGCTTTCCGAGTTTAGCGAATAATTTTATTCATGTTGTTTCAGAAATCGCCACACCAATTTTTCATGTATTTTCCAGCCTTTTTTATATTAGGTTTTATTGGTTTTGGTGAGCATTTATATGCCCAGTCTATTCAAAATATACAGAAACATTGCAGGGGAATGGTGGTGAACGCTGAAAATGATGATTTTCTCATGGGTGTGCATATTTATGCCAAAAGCGCCCATAAGGGAGCGGTCTCTGACCAAAAAGGTATTTTTGAGTTAGAAGTTATGGAAAATGATACCTTGATCGTGACATTTGTCGGTTTTAAGCGTCAGGTTATACCATTAAATTATTTCCGTGAAGATCTTTTGGAATTGGTTATTTCAATGAAATCGGAAACCATCGAGCTTCCCGGTATCACAATATTTGGTGAACCCAATATTGATTACCTCAAGAGACCTGAACGAACAGTAATGCGCATCCCAGGTGTACAAGCTCCAGCTGCCAAACCAGATGTCGATGTACCCGTTGGGAGCCTTAGTTACGGAGTATTGTCTAGATGGGGAAAAGAAGCCAAGGAAAAGAGAAAATTGATGGACGTTTATAGCGAAGACAGGAGAGAAATTATCTATACCCAAACAGTTTCTTCCGATTCTGTCCGGTCAATTTTTATGTATCAATATGATATTAATGAAAAGCAGTACAATGATTTCATTATTTTTTTTAACACGTATAAGCCATTAATGGATCGTCAGGACCCTGAAGACATTGTACGGGTGATGCATCAGACTTTTCTAAAATATAAACCAATGCGGTAAAAAACAGACTGGAGGTTTTCCTATTTTAATTGGCAGGTTAAAGCCGATATTTTTCTGATTAGTAATTGATTTTTGAGATAAACCTTATGTGTCGATTTTATTTGGGAAAAGTTACTTTGTATAAAATAGGATTAACCTTAATTTGCTTCTTTATATAATACCTTAATGATTTTTTAAACCCAGAAATGAGAATGAATATGAAGAATTTGAATCGTAGATCATTTGTAAAAACTGCTGCGACAATATCGGCAGGAGCAATGATTTTACCAACTTTAAAAAGTTGTTCACCAAATAGCAAGTTAAATCTTGCCTTTATAGGTGTAGGAGGCCGGGGAAGTGCGAACATTGCAGCCTGTGACCAAAAAGATGAAAAAGGCGTTTCATTACACAATATTGTTGCATTATGTGATGTGAGTGAAGAAAGTGCGGCAGAAGGATTCAATGCTTATCCAAAAGCAAAGCGTTTTTCAGATTTTCGAGTTATGCTGGATAAGATGGGTAAAGAGATTGATGCTGTTGTTATTGCCATTCCAGACCATTCCCACTTTGCAGCTACAATGGCAGCCATGCAACTGGGAAAGCATGTTCATGTCGAAAAACCACTGGCGCATAATATCTGGCAACTGCGCACCTTGAAAAAAGCCGCTAAGCATTATGGAGTAATTACGCAGATGGGAAATCAAGGTCATACTACCGAAGGCATTCGTTTTGTAAAAGAATGGTATGATGCCGGTGTTTTGGGTGATGTCAGGGAAATCCATGCCTGGTTTAACGGGCCAGATTTTAATCCAAAAGGATATTTTCTAAAGCCAGATACGTATCCACCAACAGGGCAGCCAGTCCCAGCTGGATTGGATTGGGAAACTTGGCTTGGACCGAATTCAGATCGGCCTTATAGCCCATACTATTTACCTAGATTTTGGCGTGGATGGTATGAGTTTGGTAATGCTGAGTTAGGAGACTGGGCTTGTCATACACTTGATGCACCATTTTGGTCTCTTGATCTCGGAATGCCTACTTCAGTTGATTCGATTATAAGAACACCTTCTCCCGAAGGATTTGTTTCTGATCAATCAAAATTACAATTCAACTTTCCTGCAAGAGGAAATAAGCCTCCAGTAACGCTTCATTGGTATGAAGGTGGATTGCAACCTGAAAACAGACCGGAGTGGAATATGCCAGAATTGCCAGGATCTGGAATGGTAATGGTGGGCGATAAAAAATCTTTAATGACAGGAGGCCGGCCAAATAAACCACGGCTGGTGGGGTCTGATGAAGAATGGCTGGAGTTTTCGAAAGCCATTCCAAAAAGAACTATCCCTCGCGTTGCCGAAGAAGACCCTCAAGGAGAATGGATCAATGCTATAACAGGGAAAGGACCTATGCCGGGTTCAACATTTGATTATGCTGCCGATCTTACTGAAATGGCTCTGGTTGGTGTTATGGCTCAGCGTTTTGATACTACAATTGAGTACGATGCTGCAAATATGAAAGTAACGAATCATCCGGATTTTGATCAGTATATCAAAGAACCTGTCAAGGAAGGATGGTCTTATGGCGAAGAACTTTGGTCTTAGGCGTTAATATAAATACTTGATATAAATAAAAGTCCGGAGTGTAAACTCCGGACTTTTGTTGTTTTAAATCATGGAATGAATCCTGATTTCTTTAAATTGTATTTAATGTATTTTATTTTTCTTCTATAAAATTTTTAAAGGTGTAAACGAAACCGATTCCCAGGGATTCAGTAAGCTGGACATCATTGCTTTGGTCATAATCGTAAACGACGGATCCAGCAAGTTTCACATCAAGGTATTTGGCTACCTTGGCACTAAGTACGAGATCTAGTCGTTGATCAATCTGTTTAAAATCCAGTGTTTCTAAATTGGCATAAAGCATATACTTAAATTTCAAATTTAGATTTTCGTTGAGATCCTTGTCAAAATCTGCAGTGAACTGAAATGCGAGCCATTCCCATCTTGTAATTTCGCCGACATCTACACCGTAGTTGTTATCTACATTCACATAGAGATCCTTATTTTTTACCACTGTTAAGCGGGGAGCAAAAGGTGAAAATCTCATTTTGAAATAGGATTTTGGGGTATATTCAAACCCCCATGCTGCAGTAAAATAACCTGGAGCCATAAATTCTGAAACCTGCTTACCCACTTCCCGATCCAGGCTGTCTTTTTCATACTTGTAGCCTTTGGCAAATTGCGTAGTAATATTGAGCGAGCCAAATGTATTCCATTTTGAGGAGAGAGCATGACCATATTTGGTGTCAATAAATATACGGTCATTGTTTTTCCTTAAACCAGTTCCTTCATTATTTACAGAACCGTAAATCAGGTCTAATTCATTATCCCAGGATTTTTTCCCTTTGAGGTAATTTGCTTTATAATTAACCATAGCGTTAAGTCCGATGGAATTTACACCACCACCGGTCCAATTGTCCGAAAACGAAGCCTGGTTGAAATTTAATCCTCCTTTAAATGCTTTTCTCCAATAAGTGGTATCAGTGTTCTGGGCAAATAAGCTTGTACTTGTTAAAATGCAAACCAGTAATGCTATCTTTCTCATAAGTTTGATTCTTAAAAGTTTTATTTCGTTTGGTATAGATGAACATCTCTTTGTGGAAATGGAATCGAAATTCCTTCCCTGTCAAATGTCAATTTTACATTTTCTTGCATATCAAAATAAATGCCCCAATAATTTTCAGATTTAGCCCATACCCGTACTACAAAATTAACTGAACTTTCACCGAGTTCTTTTACAGCTATAAATGGCTCTGCAGGCTCATGGAGTATTCGTTCTTCAGCAGCGATAAGATTGGCTAAGATTTGTTTGGCTTTTTTGATGTCATCACCATACCCAATACCAAACTCCATGTCTACCCTGCGCGTATCTTCTGCAGTAAAGTTTGTTACAGCTCCTGATGCGATAGAACCATTAGGGATAATTATTCTTTTATTATCAAATGTATTTAAAATAGTATTGAATATTTGAATCCCTTTTACCGTACCAATAAATCCTTGTGCTTCAATAGCATCACCAACTTTAAAGGGTTTGAAAAGAAGAATTAATACACCTCCGGCAAAATTTGATAAACTGCCCTGAAGAGCCAGGCCAACTGCTAGTCCAGCTGCACCGAGTACTGCTATAAATGATGTAGTCTGAATGCCAACCATGGAGGCTACGCTTATCAAAAGCATGGCTTTAAATACCACATTGACTAGCGAAGAAGTAAATGGAATCAAAGAAGGATCTACTTCGCGACTTTTCATCGTTCGTTTCAGAAACTTCACAAAAAAATTAATGACATACATACCTATGATCAGGGTGAAGATTGCAAGAAGCAATTTTGGAGCATACTCCAAAACCATAGATGTGCCTTGTTCTACGTAAATATCAATTTTGTCCATAATAACTTAATAAGTTTGATTTGTGTTGATGGTAAAATAAATTAGAATGCAAATATCAAAATTAACGTGAATTAATCATGTTTTTAACGCACGTTTTTAGGCCAATTTGTTAAATTTTGAAACCAGTCTGGAAGGATAATGTTTAAAAAATTCGATAACGAATTCAAAGCCAGTTTTTTAATTGCTTGGCATTTGTGAATAAAAATAAAATTTGATGGAGTTTAATAATATGGGAATCCTTGATCCTGTCATTGTCGCAACTTTCATCCGGGCAGCATAACGAAGGGTTATTACTCTCTGCAACTATCAATAATATTTTTCTTTAGTAAGTTGTCGTTTTCCATGATTTCAAAAAAATCATCAAGATATTCTATGGTGTTTTGTTTGTTGAATTTGTTTAATAGTTTATCATTTCGATAAATATCATATATTTTTTCTTTTTTACTTATAATGCCTTTTGCCGCATTCTTAATTTCAATCTCTGGAATACAAACGCCTCTATATACTCGTTCTCGAACTGTCCTCGTGCCCAAATGAGGATCAGGTATAGCATAATTGGTGTTTATAATGCCTGCATAGTCAAAATCATAAGCAATGGCAACAGGTGCTGATATGTTCGGATTCAAAGATTTCACTAAATATATGTTATGCAAACCAGGAATAGACCAGTCTGTATTACCAATCAGGTATTGAAAAAGATAGGTGTCGGCAAGCGATTTATGATCCGTATAATCATCTTTTAAGTTTTCCACTTCAACTTCCATAACATTTTGTCTTTTCGATAATTGATCAATGCTTTCTATGAGAAATCCATATTGAGTAGATTCTTTCATTTTATCATTTACATCAATATAATTAATGCTGAGAAGCCGCACTTTCAGGCTAAAATCGGTTATCACATTCTGCACTTTGTAGGCATAATATTCCATAAGAAGATACTGATCATACAAATCACCTTTTTTGCAATCGACCACTAATTTCAACTTATCAAATTCATTTAACTGCTTAAAAAAAATATCTTTCTTTGAAAATTTAATCTTGAGCGGAGGGAAAAGGCATGTCTTTTTTCGAGTGTCTCCCCGAGGTTTTATTTCAATATTTCGTGTAATTGTCACGGTGTCATTAAGTGAAAATTTTAACACGGCGTTCTGATACTCATCTTTATACTTATTCTTTATCAGATTTCTAAAGTCAGAAATTAAAGTCACATTTAGGATATCTTCGTCATCAAAAAAATTGAATGTATCTTCTATTTGTTTTGCGTAACTTTTGAATTCAGGAGAATTTTGTACTAGAGAATCAAAATTATAATAGGCCTGTGCATGGATTGGTATATTTGAGAAAAATACCAAAGATAAAAAAAGCAATGACTCCCAATAATATCGTATAAAGATTGAGAAAATGTAGTTTAAATACGTGATAAAGATAGTGTACTTATTTTCTTTGTTCATGGTGAAACTTAGCAATTAGCGAGGCATTAAGGGCTAAAATAAAAGTAATAATTTTAATAGAATTTGAATAATTCTGACAGATTGAATAATATGAAATTCATACTTTTTGAGCCTATCTTATTCGCCTGAATAAAATAATTGTAAATAATTATTTTGCTTTCGCATCATTTGTCAAAATTTATAAAAAGTTTCTTACCTTTGCATCCCTGTAATAAGTACTAATTAGGAACTGCCTAATGGGATACGGCAAGATGACATATCAAATATCAATCATATCGCTTTGCTCATTGGTTATCAATGAGCTAACCTTCCTCAGGCAACCCCTGCCTGGTATTATTATTAGGTAATTGAAAGATTATTAATTCGTTTATTTACATTTAAACTTGATGAAAATTGGCAGGTAAAACATTATTTGACAAAATATGGGATGCTCATGTAGTAGATGAAATCGAAGGAGGTCCTAGTGTACTTTATATCGATAAACATCTTATACACGAAGTAACAAGCCCACAAGCATTCGCAGGTATTGATAAGCGGGGGATTAAGGTCGCCAGACCTCAAAATACTGTAGCAACGCCCGATCATAACGTGCCTACCGTAGATCAGCATCTGCCAATTAAAGACCAGCTCTCAAGATTTCAGGTGAATAAACTAACTGAAAACTGCCAAAAACATGGTGTGACGCTTTATGGGTTGGGGCATCCTTTTCAGGGTATTGTTCATGTAATTGGACCCGAATTAGGAATTACCCAGCCAGGGATGACCATGGTTTGTGGTGATAGCCATACCTCCACTCACGGTGCGTTCGGCAGTGTTGCCTTTGGTATTGGTACCAGTGAAGTTGAAATGGTATTGGCAACGCAATGCATTTTGCAGCCAAAACCAAAAAGAATGAGAATAAATGTGGAAGGGAAACTTTCTAAAGGAGTTACAGCAAAAGACATTATACTTTATATTATTGCGAAAATAACAGCAAGTGGAGGGACAGGATATTTCATTGAATATGCTGGATCAGCTATCAGAAGTCTTTCCATGGAGGGTAGAATGACCATCTGCAATATGAGCATCGAAAGTGGTGCACGTGGCGGGCTTATTGCTCCGGACGAAACGACCTTCAACTACATTAAGGGAAGAGAATTTGCACCAAAAGGCGCTGATTTTGATAAAGCAGTTGCTAAGTGGAAAAAATTGAAAACGGATGCCGATGCCATTTTTGACATGGAGCTGACATATGATGCAGCAGATATCGAACCGATGATTACCTATGGCACAAATCCCGGGATGGGAGCCAAGATTAGCGGACATATTCCATCAGAAAAAGAAATAGAAAAAAGCAATTTGACTACATTTAAAAAATCCATGGATTATATGGGTTTTAATGCGGGCGACATACTGATTGGCAAACCAGTAGATTATGTGTTTGTTGGTAGCTGTACAAATGGAAGAATAGAAGATCTTCGTGAAGTTGCGCAATTTGTAAAAGGCAAAAAGAAAGCTGCTAATGTCACAGCATGGATTGTACCAGGATCTCGGCAAGTCGAAAAACAGGCAATCGAAGAAGGCTTAACGGCGATTCTTGAATCCGCTGGGTTTAAATTACGTCAACCTGGTTGTTCTGCATGTTTAGCGATGAACGATGATAAGATTCCAGAGGGGAAACTTGCCGTTTCGACATCAAATAGAAATTTTGAAGGTCGGCAGGGACCAGGGGCAAAAACAATGCTTGCCAGTCCACTGACAGCAGCCGCAGTTGCTGTGTCGGGGAAAATTGTTGACCCCAGAACGCTTTTATAAAACTTAAGAAATACGCATTATGTCAATAGATAAATTTATAACTATAGAGTCTTCAGCTGTACCATTACCAATCGAGAATGTTGATACAGACCAGATTATACCTGCACGGTTTCTCAAAGCAACGACCAGAGACGGTTTCGGAGAAAATTTATTCCGAGATTGGAGGTATGATAAAGAAGATAAACCTAAACCAACTTTTGTTTTGAATCAGGGTCTTCATTCAGGGAAAATTTTAGTAGCAGGAAAAAATTTTGGAAGTGGTTCCAGCCGTGAGCATGCCGCCTGGGCTATTCATGATTATGGATTCAAAGTGGTTGTTTCAAGCTTTTTCGCAGATATTTTTAAAAATAATGCTTTAAACAATGGGTTACTTCCAGTTCAGGTTTCTGAAGGATTTCTAAATAAAATCTTTGAAGCTATAGAAAAAGATCCCAAGGCTAAGTTAAAAGTAGATCTTCAAAATCAGGAAATCGTATTATTGCCGACTGGAAAAAAAGAAAATTTTGAAATTAATGCATACAAAAAAGAGTGTATGATCAACGGATATGATGACATCGATTATTTGTTGAGCATCAAGGAGAAAATAGAAAAATTTGAGCAGCAGTTGGCATAAGCATCAAATACCCCATATATGAAAATAACAATAATGGACACCACACTTCGTGATGGTGAACAGACTTCCGGAGTTTCATTTACCGAGACGGAAAAACTGAATATCGCTAAACTTTTACTTGAAGATTTAAAGGTTGACAGAATAGAAGTAGCGTCAGCCCGTGTTTCTGATGGGGAGTTTAAAGGAGCCAGCAATATTTTTGAATGGGCTGCGGAGCATGGTTTTTTGGAACGAATAGAAGTCCTTGGTTTTGTTGATGGCAATCAATCACTTAATTGGATTAAAAGTGCGGGTGGAAAAGTAATTAATTTATTGACAAAAGGTTCCCTCAAGCATTGTCAACTTCAACTAAGAAAAACACCTGAGCAACATATTGCTGACATAAAAGGGGTTTTGGATATTGCTGACAGTATGGGAATTCGCGCAAATATATATTTTGAGGATTGGTCTAACGGTATGCGGAACTCACCCGAATATATTTATCAAATGCTTGATAGTTTAAAAGATACCCATATTGATCGGTTTATGTTGCCAGATACCCTGGGTATACTCAATCATGAAGAAACCTATACTTTTTGTTTTGATATCAAGCAGCGATACCCAAATCAGAATTTTGATTTCCATGCCCACAATGATTACGATCTGGCCACCGCTAATGTTTTTTCAGCAATTAAAGCTGGTATCACTGGCATTCATACCACACTAAATGGCCTGGGTGAGCGGGCTGGGAATGTGCCATTATCAAGTGTAATTGGTATTGTAAAAGATCATTTTAAATACGATATGAATGTTGATGAAACGAAACTTTACAAGGTTTCCAAATTCATTGAGTCATTCTCAGGTATACGTATTCCAGCCAACAAGCCCTTGATTGGTGAAAATGTATTCACCCAGACAAGTGGCATCCACGCAGATGGGGACCAAAAAGACAATTTATATTTTAATGACCTACTGCCGGAACGCTTTGGAAGAAAAAGGCAATATGCCCTTGGAAAAATGTCCGGGAAAGCCAGCATAATGAAAAATCTGGAAGATCTGGGAATTGAGTTGGATAAGGAGGAAATGAAAAAAATCACTGAAAAGGTGATTGAATTGGGGGATAAAAAAGAAACTGTAACAAAGGACGATTTGCCATACATTATTTCTGATGTGTTGAAAAGCGAAAAGATCGTTGAGAAAATAAAGATTGTCAATTACTCATTGTCCGTCGCAGAAGGACTGCGATCTATGGCGACTCTGCGAATTGAAATAAATGACAAGATATATCAGGAAACGGCTTCGGGAGATGGTCAGTATGACGCATTTATGATCGCACTTTGGCGCATTTATGATCGGCTGGAAAAGGCACATCCAATATTGAAAGATTATATCGTTACCATTCCTCCAGGAGGGAAAACAGATGCATTGGTAGAATGCGCCATTACCTGGGAGTTCAAGGGTAAAACATTCAATACACGAGGCTTAGATTCGGATCAAACCATAGCTGCCATTAAAGGCACGATCAGAATGCTCAACATCATTGAAACTTTTAAATAATTTAAGACAAATAGAAATTCATGAATTATAAAATTGCAGTTTTAGCTGGAGATGGCATCGGGCCAGAGATTGTTGATCAGGCTATAAAAGTACTGAAAGCAGTAGGTAAAAAATACAACCATTCGTTTGAATTTAAAGCAGCGCTTGTAGGTGCTTGTGCTATTGATGCAGTAGGAAATCCATTTCCTGAGGATACATTTCAACTTTGCATGGATTCAGATGCAGTTTTATTTGGGGCTATTGGAGATCCAAAATACGATAATGATCCTAAGGCTAAAGTAAGACCGGAACAGGGTTTGTTGGCCATGCGCAAAAAGCTCGGATTATATGCCAACATTCGTCCGGTGACCACATTTAAATCTTTGCTGCATAAATCTCCACTTCGAAAAGACCTGGTTGAAGGAGCAGATTTTGTTGTTGTTCGTGAATTAACGGGAGGTATTTATTTTGGTGAGCCACGAGGCAGATCAGAAGACATGACCAAAGCATATGATACCTGCACCTACACCAAAGAGGAAGTTCAGCGCATCACCAAACTCGGATTTGAATATGCTGCAAAAAGAAATAAGAGGCTAACTGTTGTAGATAAGGCCAATGTGCTGGCCACTTCACGCTTGTGGAGAGAAACAGTTCAGGAAATGATCCCCGAACATCCGGAAATTGAAGTTGATTTTATGTTTGTGGATAATGCAGCCATGCAAATCATCCAGTGGCCTAAAAAGTTTGATGTGATGGTTACGGAAAATATGTTCGGAGATATTCTTTCTGATGAGGCTAGTGTGATTACTGGTTCTTTGGGATTGTTACCGTCAGCATCAGTCGGCATACATACCTCCGTATTTGAACCAATCCATGGTTCGTACCCTCAAGCTGCGGGAAAAGATATTGCCAATCCTATCGCCACGGTTCTTTCAGCAGCGATGTTGCTTGAGTTGGCTTTGAATCTTACTGATGAAGCGCAGGCCATTCGTGATGTAGTGGATAAATCAATGACAGCTGGTGTCGTAACAGAAGATATTGCGGAAGGCAAAGCCTATAAAACATCAGAGGTTGGTGATTGGCTGGCAAAAAATATTTAATTAAGGCAATTAATGCAAAAAGGCCAATTCATTGAATTGGCCTTTTTTATTTTTTATCAATTCACCTTTTTTATTTCAGAGGCACCTGATAAATCCTGTCTTGCGATAACAGCACTGCCTTTATAGTTTAGTACGCTTGCCCCGGAAGCGATAATGTCTATTTCTTCCATTATTGTCAATTGGGCATTGCTTGCTCCGGATAAATCCGCTTTTAGTTTATTTATTCCCAAACCATAATCCAGCACCACGGATGCACCTGAAGCCTCCAAATCAACAGAGTTCACTTTTCCGTTGATATTCATTATTGAAGCTCCGCTTAAATCCGCAAAAAGATTGTTTGACTCTACCTCACCGGTAAACGTACTGGCACCGGATAAATATATACTCACTTCATTGGCCATGATTGGATCTTCTACAATAAATCTTGAAGCCCCTGAAGCCATATATCCAGATATGTTTTTAGTTTTAATATAGGCATTTAATGTTGCTGACCCTGTCACGTGGAAATTGTTTTCAAAACCAACTTCCAGGACGTTATTTACTTTTTTCACCTCTATGTGTTGATGTAAGTTATCATTTGCCTCAATTTCGATTGATTCTTCAGTATCGGAGAAGGTCAAATAAACAGTAAATGCTGAGGAGGCATCGATCATATCATAATCACTAATGGTGAATTGTTGGGTAGTCACCTTATTGGAAGGGATTACATGATTGTCGTTCATGTCACAGGAAAAAAGCATCAGGTTCATTCCGGCTAAGAGCAGTACAAATAATTTCGTTTTCATCTTTTTTGCATTTTATTGTTAATAGTATGATTTATGACTGTGCTTTGTTTTTTACGTTTTAAACAATCCATCCTTTTTATTTTTTATATCAGGCGATCCAAATTGAATCGGAAAGGCATTAATTGTTTTTTAATGGTTTTTTGCATAGTCAATGAGATGACAACTGGATTGAATGTTACCCTTATTCTAAAAGAAAATATTTTTTTTTATCAGCGGATATGTCTGAGGCGATAAAAAAAGCTCAATTATTGTTTTGAAGACTACCTATGACTGACTTCAATAGGTGCCTTTACACCCATTTGTCAGTGCGTTCTTTCAATAAAATAAAAAAGGTATTAGATTGAGTTACATATAAG
>JAHEMV010000037.1 GCA_024643455.1 Cytophagales bacterium | reverse complement strand
TACTTTCAAGATCCAGCTTTATTTTTCGGGCAAGAAACGCAGTCGAATAATTCCTTTTGGTCTTATCGATCAGTTTAATGCTCAACTCGGCAAGATTTGATGTATTGAATTCCACTTTGCCACTGCTGGTTGTGCCAATATTGGTGAATACACTCACCACATCCGGGATACTTAACAAGTATTGTTCTACCTGTGCGGTAAGTAGATTTGTTTCTTGCAAGGTGGCATTTTTTGGCAATTCCAACTCGACCATAATTTCAGACCGATCGCCAGATTTTACAAATTCAACACCGATGAAACCGGTAAAAATTAAACTAAGTGAAGCAGCAAACAATAGTAAGGCTATGATCATTGTGGCGAGTTTGTTATTAAATGCCCAGGTCAATAAACCTATTATAAATCCAATAATCGAATTGATGATGGATTCAAATCCAATCAAAAAATTGCCAAAAAAACCATGATTTTTAAGGTTTTCCAATTTGGCAAAACGAGAAGAGAGCAATGGTACCAACGTAAACGAAACAAAAAGGCTCATCAGAGTAGAAGCAACAATTACTACAGAAAACTGTCTGAGGAGATCCGCCACCAGTCCACTCGAAAAAATAATGGGCAAAAAAACCACGACATCAACCAGGGTGATAGAAATTGCCGTAAAGCCAATCTCCATCCTTCCTTCGTAAGAAGCCCGAACTTTGTCTTTCCCCATTTCGATATGTCGATATATATTTTCGATCACAACAATGGAGTCATCTACCAATATGCCAATTGCTAGTGAAAGCCCAAGTAACGATAACAAATTCAGTGAGTATCCAAAGATATACATGACCACAAACGTAGCGATGATCGAAGTAGGAATAGAAATCAGGACGATGAGCGAATTGCGAAGACTATGCAAGAAAAGCAACATAATCAGGGATACCAGAATCACTGCCAGCCCCAAATCTTCCAAAACTGCATTGGCTGCTTTTACTGTAAATTCCGAAGTATCAGAAGCGATAGCAAATCGCAGGTTAATATCATTATTTTCGGTAGAAAGTTCGTCCAGTTTTGTACGAACCAATCGGCTCATATCAACGGCATTGGCATCACTTTGCTTTTTTATATCCAATCCAAGCGCACTTTGTCCATTAATCCTGCTGATTACTTTTACTTCTTTTGCTCCATCAACAATCCGGGCAACATCCTTGAGCCTTACTTTGAATCCATACTGCGTATTTTCATTGATTATGATCTGGTTTAGCTCCTCCAGATTTTCAAATCTTCCTGCCAGACGAATAAATGTTTGTGTTTTATCGGCCTCAATTTTACCTGCGGGAACCTCGAGATTGGCCATACGAATTCCCTGAACTACCTGCAAAATAGAAGAATGATGTGCTTCAAGTTTTTGCGGATCAACTTGAATTGTTATTTCTCTAATTGTTTCACCCAGCAGCCGTACTTCTGCTACCCCAGGGATTTGGGATAATACTGGCTGAATCTGATCTTTTGCAAAACGACTCAAATCCATATTTGACTGCGAAGAAAAAACCGCCAGGCGTATAATTGGCAAATCATCAAAGTCAAACTTGCTCAATGTGGGTTTTTGTGCTCCTTGAGGCAATTCGGATATTACCACCTGTAATTTTCGCTGAGCCTCTTGTAAAGTCATATCAATATCAGCCTCCGGCTTCATCATTAGCCGTATCAACGAGAAATTTTCATATGAAAATGTACCAATCTCATCAATGTATTCAATAGAAGAAATCGCATTTTCTATTTTAATGGAAATCTTGCTTTCTACTTCTGAAGGTGATGCTCCCGGATAGATGGTAGTGATTGTAAGTACAGGTGGATTGAATTTGGGAACCAATTCATAGGATAAATAAAAATAACTTGTTACTCCCAAAAATATGATCAAAGAAAATAGCACTACAGCCAACTTTGGTCTTTCGATAGATATTTTTGTGAGATTCATTTAAGAAAAATTCGTGTTTTTATTCAATTACCTTTACAGTCATTTGATCTCTAAGATTGAAGAGCCCTGCCGAAACGATTTGATCCCCACTTGAGAGCCCTTCTGCCACTTTGAGTTGGTTACCATTTATTGCTGCGATTTTAATGGATTTCAACTGTACCGTATTGCCATCAAGCAAATAAACCTTGGGATCTTTCGTGCTTCCAACCAAAGTATTGAGGGAAATAATGGGACCTTCGACTTCATCAGGGAAGTTAAAATATGCTGTGGCAACCATGCCTCCTTTCAATCGTTCTCCTGGATTTTCATCAATAATCAGATCCACCGAATATTGCAATGCAAAGTCAGATTTTTTACTTACACTGGAAACTTCCCCATGCAAAAGAGATTCTGGCTGCGACTGCATTTTAATGGTTGCAATTTGACCTTTGGTTATTTTAATCACCTCTTGTTCATCTACCATAACTGTCATCTTCAATGAGCGGATATTCACAAGCTCACAAGCCGGAACGCCGGCACCGATCATCCCACCTTCCTTTAAGAATAGTTTATTTATATATCCTGCAATGGGTGCTGTAATCACGGCATCTGCCACCCGTTTTTTAGAGGTAATAAATTTTGCTTCTGCTGCTTTTTCATTCAATTGAAGCCCTTCCAATTGCTGCTGCGTGAGGGCTCCTCCATCTTTTAGAGTCTGTGCTCGCTCCAGATCCTTTTGCGCTTTAATATAATTGGACTCGGTCACCATGAGTTCTGCCTGCATCAATTCATCATTTACACGCGCAATTGCCTGTCCTTTATTTACCCACTCGCCTTCCCTTTTATAAATGATATTAACTCTGCCTTGAGTTTCTGCCATCAGCATCAATTCATTTGCAGGAGCTAATATTCCCGAAACCTCAAGTTTCGTATCCAACGTACCCAAGGATACCTGCTCGACCCTGACCGGATAAGCCTCTACTTTTTGTTCGGCAAATGCGATTTGTGCATTGATCTCCTTTTTATTTCGCAAAAGCAGCAATGCAACAATTGCAATGAGGCAAAACGTAATGATATAGGATAAAATCTTTTTCATTTCTTACTGATTTACCAATTCCTTAATATTTCCTGATGCCTTCAATATTTTCAATTCTGCCATTCTGGTATCGAGCAATGCTGTAGCATAAATCATTTTTGACTCTCGAAGTGTCGATTCGGCATCCAATAAATCCATCAGCAAGGTTGTCCCTTGCTCAAAACTCAATTCGGCCTGTTTAAAAATTTTCTCGGCAAGTAGTACATTTTCTTCCTGGGACTTTTGCTCATCCCGGGCAACTTCCAAGTCTAAAACAGCCTGCTGAAACTCCAGTTTGCCTTGTTCTTGTTTTTGTTCGATACCAAAAGCGAGTTGGGAATCTACAATTTCAGATATCGCCTTTTTATTTCTTTTTTCAAATCCGTGCATAATCGGCACTGAAAGTTTTATACCCCATTGATGGATATTATACCAATCCTGATTGGACTCTAAAAAATTGAACCGCTCCCGTTGGGCTTGAAACAGAAAGGCTGCGTAGGCTTGTAATTTTGGATAGTAATTGGCATCAATTTTTTTTGCATTCATTTCGTTTAGCGACTTCTGCTCCTTTAACATTTTCTCTTCCAAAAAGTCCCCATTTTCCATGGAAATCATTTCCCGGTTCAGTATATCTTCCTCATCGTATTGAATTGCGATCTCCTCTTCTTGTTGCATACCCATCATTAGTTTCAGATATCGAATTTGCTGTTTTATGCCCGAATTTAGCTTATTCTTTTTCGATCTCAGGTTGGAAGTTTTTACCAACAATTTTTCAAAATCAGTTTCTTTGGCAAAGCCCTGATCTACCTGCAATCGCACGATAGATTGGAGTTTTACCAGTCTTTCCAAATTCGCATCAAGGAATTTTGCCGTCTCTTCATTGACAGCAATCTGATAAAAAAGCACAGCGACCTGGTACAGCGCTTCCTCCTCAGCCATATTAAGTTTGATATTCTGATAAGCTTGAAAATGTTGATTGAGGTTGCTGTTCCCAAAAAAGTTCATATCGAAAATGGTCTGGTTAATTTCAAAACCAGTATTTAGATTTTGTGGTAAACCAAGTCCGATGGCATATGGACCACTTTGTGGTATTCCTGACAGATTTGACCCTTCTCCCTGAGGGAAAATGTACGTTGGCAGATCATTGAAATAATTATTGTAATTCAAAAAAGCATCAACCTGGGGAAGATATTTACTCTTTTGCTCATATAGGGTAGCGGTTTCTTTATCCTGATTTAATTTTTCTGATTTTAGTTTCGGGCTGTTATTGAGTGTATGCACCAGGCAATCGGATAAGTCAAATTGGACCTGAGCCTGCATCGGAAATGAATACAGGTAAATAAATACAATAATGATGCTTCGTACTCTTTTGAATATTTTCATTGATTTTTTCAAATCAGCTTTTTCTAAACCATGGTATCAGCATAGAAACTTGTTGTCTGTATGCTGCATATCCTTCTTTTAAGATTTGCCTTTTTTCCATCATTGGAATGCTAATAAAAATAAAAAGGATAATCATGCTCAAAAAACCAATACCATAAATCAGATTTTCTGAGGTATTCAGTCCATATGCCATAACAAAAATACCTCCCCAAAAAGTAATCTCACCAAAGTAATTGGGGTGCCTCGAATACTTCCACAAACCAATGTCACATACTTTTCCTTTGGAAGGATTTGCATCACTTTTAAACTGGCGAAGCTGATTGTCGGCTCTACGTTCGATCTCTATGGCAATAATTGAAATAAAAAAACCAATGAAATCTGTCCATTTTATTGGGTCTTCAGAAGCCAAAATTGGAATAAATGGCAGACAACCCATGAAAACCAAAATGGTAGGAAAGAGATGGATTCCCAGAAAACTAACTGGCCAGTAAAACATGCCGCTGTCATTTGATAGCTTGATGTAACGCCAGTCTTCATGTAATAATCCAGGCCAGGTTTTCAACCAATTAGCGGTTAGCCTTACTCCCCAATATACCACAATAACGAACAATAAAATGACTCTAATATGTTGAAAAGGTAAGGCATCAACTATCAAAATATATCCCAGAATTAGGATTGGCAAAACACTCCAATAAGGATCATACATGCTGGAGTTTTTTACAATCATGCTACTTATAAAAATAATGACGGTGGCTACAAAATCGCCAATGGCAATTTGAATCCATAATTCCTGATCACTATAAAATTGCATTGAAATCCATCCGCCAAGGACGGCAATGAGGTATGCGATCACAACAATCATCCTATCCCTAAAAAATCCATATTTTATCCCAGATAATTGTGTCATTCCGCCTTTTTTTAATGATTTTTGTAAAAATAATAAATATAAAACAGACACAAGCATATTGACTTTTTTAGTTCTTTAAGGGGTATGAAAAAAAATAATAGTGATTTCAATATCCCATTTATGAGCCCATTGGCAGGAAGCACCATACAAAATTATTTTAAGGTTTTACATTTTTCAAGGATTTCCATCCGGCACTATCCCAGATTGTTTGTGACCTTATTGGTTATTCTTATTTCATCACCTTTTCAACTATTTGAATGGCTCTATTTCCGAAATAAAATAAAACGTCATACGTTCAAAAAACCTCCAATTTTCATCATAGGACATTGGCGCAGCGGTACAACCCATCTTCATAATATACTATGTCAGGACCCAACCAACGGGTTTATCACCACTTACCAAAGCGTTTTCCCAAACAATATGAAAAGCAAATGGCTTTTTAAAACATTTATGGAACGAAATATTCCAGAATACCGCCCTTCTGATAATGTAAAATTATCTGCTGACTACCCGCAAGAAGAAGAATTTGCCCTGGCTAATATGACTCCCACTACCTTTTATCATTTTTTTTATTTCCCTTCCTTCAACGATCAATTTTATGAAAAAAATATCCGTTTCAATGGAATAACCGGAAAGGAAAAGTCTGCCTTTAGAGTCAAATATTATGAACTGTTGGCCAAGGCTGCCTTTAATACTGATATGAATCAGCTGGTAGTAAAAAACCCGGCCAATACAGGAAAAATCAAACTCCTTCTGGAAATGTTCCCTGATTCCAAATTCATCTATATCTACAGAAATCCCATTGTGACCTATCTTTCGACAGTACGGTTTTTTAATTCATTATTACCAACAACCTGCCTGGAAAAATATGAAGATGAATATGTAAAAGGAAAAATAATAGAGAACTACATCAATTTGATCCAGGACTATTTGGCTACGAAAAAACTGATACCAGAAAAGAACCTGGTTGAAATTAGATTCGAAGATTTCGAAAATGATACACTTTCTCAAATCAAATCGATTTATGATCAGCTCGGTTTTGAATCATGGACTCAGGCAGAGACACCGATACGCAATTACATTGGTAATCAAAAACATTATAAGAAAAACGCTTATAAAATCAATAAGAAAGATTTGGATCGTGTAAAACTAGCCTGGGAATTTGCCATGAAAGAATACAACTATGCAATTCCTGAAAATCTGGAGTTGATTTGAGAAAAAGATTATTTCATTAATTCACGAAGGTTTTTTAATGTCTGGTGTGGACTTTTCACGACAAAAGCATTCACCAGCCATGCAGGGATATCGCCACTGGGATCAGCATAATACTGGAATTTGATCGACACTTCCTTTTCATTTAATGCCTTCACGGACCAGCTTCCATATGCTTCAAACATTCGGATAAACTTTTTTTCAGGCGGTATTTTATTTGGTTGACTCGATATCAATACTTCTAGCTTATTCGTCGACTCGATAAGTTTAATTTGCTGCACGATATCACGATTTTCGAAAGGGAAAGGAACTTTGAGTTTCATATGGTAGATGATTTCATTGGCATTGGACTTTTCAACTACCTCAGCAGATTTACAATCTGTAATCCAATTGGTATAACCATCGATACCAGTGATGAGGTTTTTAAATTTTTCTATGCTACCCATCATGGAAGCTTCTCCCAAAAACTCTACAAACCTTTCATTCTCCAGCTTTCGGGTATATATGATGATATCATCTTTATCCAGGCTTTTCCGCCATCCGGAATCCTGCATAATCAACAGGATAATCATAAAGCTAGAAATCAAAATCTTTGCGTTGAGCATTTTAGGATTACATGATTATTTAAAAATAATTTAAATAATTGATTTGAAAGGTATGCAAATAAGAATTCAATTATTGTCGTTTTATTATTGAAATGAATACACGTAATTGCTTTGGAATTGCAGGTTTTAACGTTACTATTTTGAAAAAGACATTATTTATTATTCTCGGCCTAATTATATATTCATCCAATTTATTTGCTCAGGATGGCTATATCGCTAAAAGTTTAAATGATCTCGGTACAGATCTTAACTGGAGTAAAAGAGTACAAACGTCTAATTTAATTATACAAGGATCGCCCTATCTTAATGATGAATTTAAGCCAGGCGAAGTGTTTTATGAAGGAAAATTTAAAATATCAAATGTTCCGTTACGGTATAATATGTACAATGATGAAATGGAATTTATGGACAAAAATGTTGTTTTAGCCATCGCCTTTCCTGAAAAGATTGATAAGGTAATTATAGGAAAGGAGACCTTCATTTATATTGGAAAATCAGACGAAAAAGGCCTTAAAGGATATGTAATAAAATGGGATGACACTTTTCCCTGTATTCTTACTAAAATGAAAGTAGAGTACTTTGACAAGGAGCCACCTCAGCCAATAGTTGAATCAAAACCTGCGCGCTATGAGCGCGCCTATGACCAACAATATCTCATGAAATCTTCCAATGAAATAGAAAGTATAAAATCAATAAAAAAACTCATTCAATCCATTGGAGATCATGAAAATGAACTGACAAACTTTTCAAAAAAAGAGAAAATATCAGCAAACGATCCTCAGGAGCTTATAAAGCTTATAGATTATTATAAAGGATTGAAATAAAATCCCCTATTGGTTTGATCCAAACTCAGTTCCAATATCCAGGTATCCCGGATAGGTGATCGGAATACTATTCAAATAAATGGTCGGTTTAATTTTAAGTCCAACTCGTGTAGGTTTGTTTCCCGCATCCGCCAGGTTGAATCCAAAATTCAGCAAAGAATTTTTCGTTTCGTCATTAAGCACCTCCAATAGGTTTATAGATATACTCAATGGAATAAGTTGGGTGCCATCGTTGGCCGGTAAATGATATTCCTGCTGATTGGTTCCAGTGACCATCTGCTTGTCATCAATAAGCAGTATCCAATCAAATCGGGCCATGGTTGCTTCCGCAGGATTGGGATTCCTCCCTTCGATATTGAGTTGGAAGGTTAACGGTACATTTCCACTCAAATATGCTGTTGTTAGTTTCCCTGCCTGTACAAAATTGAGATCTGAAAAACTTTTTATGCTTTGAATATTGACACCAGCTAGCTGAGTATTATCCACGGATTTCATCCTAAAATCGCATTTGAGGATATTGGTGTAGGACATCAGTGTTTTGCATGCCGAAGCAGCAATGACGGATAAAACTAAGATGGCTAAAATGTTTCGGTATTTCATAAGTAATTTTTTTGACTAAATTAATTCTTGGAATTGAATTTGAATCTTCAATTTCCAATACAAATCCATATTGTAAGTTTAAGGATGCTAACGCACGATTTGCTTTCTTATTTGAAAAATAAATTTGCAGAAATTTCTACGCCAAATCCATGAATTGAAATGCAATGATCTGTTAATGTAATAATACTAAAAGCCAGCTCATCTGCTGTTTCTACCATTCCTTTCATGTTTACAAAATGGATGTTATTCCATTGTCCATAATTTCCATCATGATTGTGCCCATTGAACCATGCTTTTACACAATTATATTTACTCAACAAAGTGAGCATTTCATTATCATTATGGAGGTTATGCTTGTCTGCAGGGAAGATCGGATAGTGACAAAATAGAATCACGTTTTCATGGTTTTTTGACGCTTTTCCCAGGATCCTGACCAGCCACGCTATTTGTCTTTCTCCAATACCACCATTCCAGAATTGTGCATTTATTTTTTGCTGTTGTTCCATTTCAAGTAGAACTTCTTCAGCTCGTTGATAATTTTTAGTCCCTTTCGCATTGGCAAACGTGCTGATCTCATTGCCGTCAAGGACAATAAAACGCCAGTTGCCTATGGGAAAATCATAATATTTTTCGATACCCATCCTCACATGTACTTGAGGCTTATATTGATCAGCAACTTCGTAATCGTGATTTCCCAACACATGATATACAGACCCGTGGACAGTTTCAAAAATTGGCAAAATTCCATCAAAACTTCGCCACTCCTGGTCAATCGAATCGCCAAGATTCACTACAAAATCAAGCGTTGATTTATTGAATTTCAGGATCGCTTTTCTAAGTTTATCGGGAGCATTTCTAAAAAACCTGTCTTTAAATTGCGGTGCATCACAGTACTGCAAATCCGCAATCATCCCAAAGGAAATGGTACTATTTTGAGTTTGCAGTTTATTCATGAATTTTGAATGCTTTTTATTATAAATCAAATGATCGATGTTTTAACATATCGATCTCCATACTCTCAATACCTGAATCATTGAGCCATCGGGTAAGCTCTTCTGTATATCCATGCATCGTTATTACGCGCTCGGCATTGGTCTCCTTTATTGCTTTAATGAGTCCATTCCAATCAGCATGATCTGAAAGAATAAAACCTTTATCGACCTTGCTCCTGCCAAAATATTTACCTGTCTGCACCCAACCCGAAGCCATTGCTGTTGACAACGGCGATAATCCATGAATTAACCTGTGCGAAGTAATCGATGGTGGAGCAATAATCAGATTCCCCTTGACTTCATTTGCATTGGCATTTTCATCAAGTGTAATCGTATCCGGGAGATTAGCTCCGTCACGCCGAATGACATCATTCATTTTTCCGACGGTTTTGTGAACATATACCGGGCCGATGCTGTGATCAATATTTTTAATTATTCTTTGTGATTTTCCCAGAGAATAACCAAACAATATGGAAGTAATCCCTTCTGACTTATTAAAGCTCCACCAATCATTGATCTGTTCATAAATCAAATGCTGATCCGGCCAGGAATAAACAGGCAGGCCAAAAGTGCATTCTGACAAAAAAACATTGCATTTTACCGGCTCAAAAGGTACGCTTAGGTGGTCGTCTTCGAGTTTATAATCTCCGGAAAACACCCAGGTTTCGCCACTTGAACTCACCTTTATTTGTGCTGACCCATAAATATGTCCTGCGGGATGGAGGCTTACCTTTACACCGTTTATGGATAATATCTCATTGTAGTCAATTATTTGCACATTTATATTCTTCCCTAATCTTGATCTTAACAATGGAGCAGAACTTTTACAGGTGAGGTACGATTTATGACCTGGTCTTGCATGGTCGGAATGTGCATGCGTCACAATGTTTCGTTCTACTTTTCCAGTAGCATCGATAAAAAAATCGCCTTTCGGACAGAATATTCCGTTTTTTGTTAGTCGTAGCAAATCCAATATTTATGCATAAAAAAAGGCAACCTACTAAGCCGCCTTCAAATTACTGGTTTTTCTTCGTTTATTTATTATAGACGTAGGTCAGAAACTCCTTTTTGGTTTCATCCTGTTCAAATTTTCCACTGTAAAAGGAAGTAACAGTGCTGCTGGAAGTATCCTCGATTCCCCTTGAAGATACACATAAGTGCTCTGCATCAACAATCACAGCAATATCATCAGTCTGCAAAAGTGACTTCAATTCATTCCCGACCTGAACAGTCAGGCGCTCCTGCACTTGTGGTCGCTTTGCAAAATACTGGACAATTCGGTTGATTTTGGAAAGACCTATTACCTTGCCACTGCTAATATAAGCAACATGAACTTTGCCGATAATAGGTACAAAATGATGTTCACAATTTGAATAGATAGTGATGTCCTTTTCGACAAGCATCTGGTTGTACTTGTACTTATTGTCAAACAACTTGACATCCGGTTTGTTCTTAGGGTTCAAACCTGAGAATATCTCCTTCACATACATTTTTGCCACGCGTTCAGGAGTTCCACTCAAACTGTCATCATTAAGGTCAAGACCTAATATCAGCATGATTTCTTTGAAATGCTTTTGGATAAGCTCAATCTTCAAATCGTCATCCAGATCAAAAGCATCATCACGAAGCGGTGTTTCATGAGATGTCCCAACATGCTCATCGCCTATTTCGTCAACTGACATGCCATTAATTTGACGGGTATTCCACAAAGTTTCTTTCTGTTTCATAAAGGATAACTTTTATTTCCAGTTGTTTGTCAATTTTTTCTCTTAATATTTTCCAGATCACTATAACGATATTTTCTGCAGTAGGGATAAGGTTTTTGAATTCTTTTGTGTCCAGATTGAGATTTTTATGGTCAAATCGATCCAGTACATTTTTTTCAATAATTTCACTCAATATTTTCATGTCCAACACATAACCGGTCTGCTCATCTGGTTCACCTGTCACCTTCACTACAAGGTCGTAATTGTGCCCGTGATAGTTTGCATTATTACATTTCCCAAATACCAACTGGTTCTTTTGGTCGGACCATTCGGGGTTATGTAAACGGTGTGCTGCATTAAAATGTTCCTTTCTACAAACTGTTACTTTCATACGGGTATAAAAACAGTATTTTGAAATATATGTTTAAGATTTTAGAAAATTATTTAAACAACGCTCTCTTTTCACTGTCAACCAGATCGTATAGAAATCCATAAAGTAGTAAAAAATGAGCGTTCAAAGGTAGCGAATATTTATTTTAACGATTAGCAGTCAACAGGTTAAATACCAATAATAAAGGCTCCTTCCTGCTGAATTGAGTGAATTTCAGCAGAATTGGGGAGTTCATTTAAAAACTTTTCATAGTATTTTGTTTCAATGGAGTTATCCAAAATAAGATGCCGGAAGTGTAAAATATCCATGACTCCAGGTAAATTTTTAATTGCTTCTCTTCCTACAACCAGGTAATCTATGGTCACTATTTTCCCCTGCTTTGATAAACTGATTAAATCGTTAAGAATAAGAATGGATTTATTTTGAAAATAAATCAGCGTGTTCTTTCCCATAACTTTTGCATATGGAAGATTCTCGATGTCTTTTACCTGCTCAATCAAATGTCGCTTTCTGTATGGTTGCACATTAAAATATACATCTTCCTCCACGCCTTCCTGATGCGTGTCTATATTTGTGAAACAACTTTTCCCTTCAAAAAAATCATAATAGCATTGATCATTTATATGATAAAAGATAATCTGCTCCTGTTTTATATTTCTGTAGTAGTCATAAAGTGAAATGCCTGAAAGAACAAACAGAGCAATGGTGAAATATCGAAAGAAAAATAATTTTTTAGTGTTTAAAAATTGGCTTGCAAATACAATCAACAAAAGCAAAATAAAAACATGATATGGTTTCAGATACAGATCTGGTATTAAGGAAAAAGGAAGTTTACTTATGAATAACATGATTTCATTATAAATAAAAATCCACCATTCAAGAACCTGGGCAATGATGTTGGGAATTATACCAAGAAAGGAAGTAGCCAAAATTGTAAAGCTGCCTCCCAGTACAGCCATGGCAGTTGGTATTGCGAAAAGATTCGTGATCGCAAACAATGTGGGAAATTGATGGAAATAATAAATCGTGATTGCAAAAGTTGCCAACTGAACAGAGATTGATAAAACGGTAATTTTCCAAAAAAAATCAAGAACTGGGTTTTTGACGTAAAGCATAGGATATACCTTATAATAAAAGAAAACAATACCGAGCACTGCAACATAAGACAATTGAAATGCTACAGAATAGATGAGGTTTGGTGAAAGGAGCAGGATAAAAAAAGCAGATGCTAAAATCGTATTGTATATGTTGCTTTTCCTCTTTGAATACTCCCCAAACAATATAAATGAGAACATAGTGGCTGCCCGTTGGACCGATGGCGAAAAACCGGTAATCAGTGCGAAAGACCAAATAGCAAAAAGTACTATTGCATAAAATGCCCATTTTGGTTTCCTCCCTTTCAAAAAACTAAATAATGTCGAAACAATAAAAAATACAATACCCACATGCAGCCCTGAAACAGCCAAAATATGCGTTGTGCCGGTTGATTGATAAACGTATTCCATTTCTGAAGAAACCTCATTTCTCCTACCCAAAAGCATTGCTTTTATGATATTAAGTTCACGAGGGGAAGCAATGAAACCTGCTAAAGTGTTTTCGAGATAATCACCTGCAAACATTCCCCAATATGCTGGTGATGTAAATCGTTCAGAATTAATCACCATAAAATCATCTGTTTCGATATAATCCAGCAGATATATTCCTTTCCTTTGAAGAAAAAGCCCATAGTCAAAGGCTGCAGGATTTTTCTGGTTTTCAATAAATGTCGGATGACCTTCTACCAATATCTTATCTCCATAGTTGAATAAAGAATTTCTGCCCTGCCTGAAATAGACTATCATATTATTGGATAAATATTCCCATTTCCCCTGGAATTTGATCTCCTCCAGAATTGCCTGGTACTTGATAAAATTACCAGATGAATCAGCCTTGGAATGGATGCGAATGGTGTAATTTGTGGCAGTTGCCAATAACTTATCAGAAAAAGTCGGTTTTTGTACCGTCTGTGAGACTTCGGTTGTCAGAAATCCAAGCCAAAAGAAACAAGTCAAAACCAGAGCAACATATAATTTTTTTAGAAAAAACGAGCCTGCAATTCGAGCCAGAATTGAACAAAATAATAAAGTAAACAGCACCAATAACATCAAAATATAACACGAAGGAATCGCGTAATGTATGAGATTTTCGGTCAATATTCCCAAAATAAATACAGGTGTTAATTTTAAGAATGGAAGCTGAGCCCACTTCATGCTATAGGTTACATTATATTAATTATAAGAATATAACAATAATGATTGAAATAGGACTATTCTGTTAGAATTTTGGACTGAAATAAAACCAGTCAGAAAATACTCTTGCGAAATATGATAACTTCAATATTTAATATTGTGATTTCTTATTTAATGTAAAATTTAGAAAATTTTTAGTAATAAAAATTGTTTAATGTTTTATCTTTTGGCGCTGATTTTTAGGGCCCTGATTTTTTAGCAAAGTATATGGACCAGGAAATTCTTTCCGCACTTGTAAACTCATCTCACGAATCTATTCTGACTACTGATTATTCAGGAAAGGTACTCTTTTGCAACAAATCAAGCGAAAATCTATTTAATTCAACATCAGAAAAGCTTTTGAGCCAAAATATCTTTGATCTCCTGGTAAATGAAGACATAAAGGAAATAAAACGGATCATCCGACTTTTATCTGAGGATAGTAATGGTGGACTAACTTATTTGGCTCGATTTAAAAAATCGAATAATGACCTACCTCTGAAGGTTGAAGTTAAAAAGCTTAAGGTCAAAAAAAACAAACAAGTTCTTTTTATCATAACACCACATACCAAAGAAGAAGAGGAAGCGCATAAGCTCTACAAATTGCTCGCCGAAAATGCCTATGATATAAATATCATGTTTGAAGGGGACGAATTGATTTATGTTAGCCCTTCTATAAAAGACTTTTTAGGTTATGATGTAGATGAAATTGATTCGATAGAATTGTGGAATGGGTTGATTTACGAAGATGATTTGAAGGAATATCAGACCCAATTGAAAAAGGACCAGGAAGACAAAATCCCTTTTAGCTACTATACCTATCGTCAGAGGCATAAAAACGGAAGGTATCGATGGTTTGAGACCAAAATTCGACGTGAATTCAGATCAGAAAATTTAGTCGTAGAAATGGCAACTTCAGTTGATATCACTCAGCGCAAAAAATTTGAGCTGGAGCTGGAAATGCAAAAAGAATTTATTGAGCAACTTTTCGATACAGACCCCAACCTGATATTTGTCCGGGATGGCAATGGAAGGATGATTTATTGCAATAAAGCTGTTGCAGAGTTGGTAGGAAAATCTCGTGATGAGTTCCTCTCGATCGAAAAAAACATGTTTCCGGCATCTGACGGACAGATACATAAGTATCTGGAAATGGAAGAAAAGGTGATAAACCAGGGTGAAGAAATCCTGATTGAGGAACAGATCGCTGATAAAAATGGCATTGTAAATCACTTTCAAACCATTAAAAAACCATTAAAAACACAAAATGGTGATGTGAATATGCTCAACATATCCACGAACATCAACAAAATAAAATATTACGAAAAGGAGACACAAAATGTGATGAAAGCCAGAAATGAATTTTTCTCGGCAATGAGTCATGAAATACGAACTCCGATGAATGCTATTTTGGGCATGTCGGAACTGTTGTTACGTAGAAATCCAAGAAAAGATCAGTCGAAACTATTAAAAACACTTCATTTTTCTTCTAAAAACCTGTTAACGCTCATCAATGACATTCTGGATTTTTCAAAAATAGAATCCGGGAAAACAGAAATCGAAGAGGTTAATTTCAATCTAAAGGAATTAATCGACAACGTGATGATTAGTTTGAGACCACGTGTTATGGACAAAAATCTTAGAGTTTCCTACACGATCTCTGAACAGGTACCTCTAGTCATTAATGGAGATTATATCAAACTAAGCCAGATACTTAATAACCTTTTATCCAATGCTATAAAATTTACGCCTACCGGGACAATATCCATTGAGGTTGATAATTTCAAACAAACGAAATCTGGTTTTATTCTTATTTTTTATATTAAAGATACCGGAATAGGTATCGCTCAGGATAAATTGAAAAATATTTTTGACCCATTTCATCAGGCTAATAAAAGTACAGCACGAGTTTATGGTGGCACTGGGTTAGGATTGTCAATAGTAAAAAATCTGGTAATTCTCCAAAAAGGAAAGATCACTGTTGAAAGTGAAGAAAATGTGGGTTCCGTATTTACAGTAACTCTTCCATTTAAAAATGCGGATAGGAGCCTGCCGATAAATAGCTTACCTACTTCTCAGATCAGTTCATTCAATTGGAAAATGAAACTGAATGTGTTGTATGTAGAAGACGTTACTACAAATCAATTTCTGATTGAGGAAATTCTTGGAGATTGGGGTATTACTGTTGATATGGCATCTGATGGATTTGAGGCATTAAAGATGATCGAGAAAAAGGAATACGATCTGATATTAATGGACATTCAAATGCCGGGTATTGATGGTTTGGAAACTACTCGAAGAATACGGGCAATGGAAGACTCTTACTTTAAAAATATTCCAATCCTGGCACTCACCGCAAGTACGACCGATTCGACACGAGACGAAATATTCTTATGTGGCATGCAGGATTTTGTATTGAAACCCATCAATGTCGACGATTTAAGGGCGAAAATAGTGGAGCATTCAAGTGTGGTCGATGAGTTCAAAGACATGAAAATCGTTGACGCGGAACCTGATAAGGAAGATAAAAACACTAAAATAATTTTTGAACGAACGGATAAGTTGTTTTTGGGGAATCTAGTAAGATATCAGGAATTTTTGAAAATGACCGTGGAGGAATTCAAAACTAACCTGGAATTACTTAATGTTTCCATTTATAATGATGACCTGACGTCTTATCGCCAACTTCGTCATCGCATGAAAAGCATCATTGCAACTTTTGGCATGACCGAATTGTTGAAATTGCTTGATGAAATAAAGGAAAAACTGAATAAAGGATCTTTAACAATAAAAGAGAAGAAGGAGTATGTTCAAGCTCTTGAATACCATGTACAATTCCTGATCGATAGCCTATCCAACAAGCTGGCATCACTCAAGTGGCAGTAAATTAGTTATTTGACCATTTTATAGTGGTCGATATCACACTCTTGAAATAACTCCCCAACTTGTTTAAAACCAAATTTATTATACAAATCCATTGCAGACAGCTGCGCATGGAGATACAATACTTTACCTTTTGCGTCAGGTTGTTTTTGAATATCTATTAAAACTTCCTTTACCAAAGCACTTCCTATACCAAGACTGCGGTATCGCTCCAGTACAGCAAAACGTTCCAACTTGACACCCTTGTCGGTAAATCTCCATCTGGCAGCACCACACGGTGTATTATCCGCATAAGCTAAAAAATGAAAAGACTCATTTTCGAACTGGTCGATTTCGTCTCTTTCCGGTACTTTTTGACCAATCACAAAAACGTTATATCTTATCTTATGTGCCAATTTCATTTCATCATCTGAATGAATTTTTGATACTTTAATAATCGGTCCGTCCATTTTATTCTATGATTTGTCGTAGGCTTTGATGATCTCTTTTACGATTGGATGTCGTGTAACGTCGGTATAATTAAGTTCAACAAAGCCAATTCCTTTGACATTCTTTAAAATGCCTACAGCATCGTCCAATCCTGACTTTTGATTTGGCTTGAGATCGACCTGTGTGCGATCACCATTGATGATCAATTTTGAATTCTGTCCCAGTCTGGTCAAAAACATCTTTATCTGCATTGGAGTAGTATTCTGTGCTTCATCAAGCAAAATAAATGCATTGCTCAGTGTACGTCCTCGCATATAAGCCAGAGGAGCTATTTCGATTACTCGATTTTCACGGTAATATTTCAACTTTTCACTTGGAATCATATCGTCCAGCGCATCATATACTGGCCGCAAATATGGATCGATTTTTTCCTGTAAGTCCCCGGGCAAGAAACCAAGGTTTTCTCCAGCCTCTACAGCTGGCCTGGTAATGATAATGCGTTTAATTTCCTTATTTTTTAATGCCCGGACAGCAAGGGCCACGGCAATATAAGTTTTCCCTGTTCCTGCCGGCCCAACCGCAAAAACGACATCATTGGCCTTCACGGATTCAATGAATTTTTTTTGATTAGGTGTCTTTGGCTTAATTGCTGCTCCTCTTGTCCCGTAGATGAGCACATCTTCCATGTGCATTTCCACAGCTACATTTCCTTGCTCAATATATGTTTTAACATTATTGAATGAGACTTTTCCGAATTTGTGGTAATGGTTAACTAACGAATTAAACAGTTCATTAACACGCAATATTTCAGCACCTGAACCTTGAATTCGTATTTCATTGCCTCTGGAAATGATTTTTGTCTTTGGGAAGGAGGTGGCTACTTCCTTGATATTAGTGTTATCTACACCAAGAAAATCTACGAGTGAGAT
>JAHEMV010000036.1 GCA_024643455.1 Cytophagales bacterium | reverse complement strand
AATATAAGAAGGGAAAAAGGGATGAAACGATCTCTTTGTAACAATTAAATTAAACGCTTTTTGTGTTTAACTGGCAGCCTTGATGATCATGTACTGGTCATTGGATAGTTTTGAAATCCAACTGTTCAGATAGGCCACAGAATTGTCGATGACCTTATTCTCAATCTGTGCATAAGCACAAAGAAATGATGCTGAGATCTCGACGATGAGTTGTTCGGTTGATTAATCCTGAGAGCCAAACTAACAGATACTAATAAACAATACATATTGTCTGATTATATTTTGCTTTGGCTCCAGAACGCCCATAGGGGTTTGAATATGTAGTTACTCATCACAGTACTATATTAACCTTTCTTAATCAATGAACTATAATAGGTTATGATATTCTTGGTTTTCTGTTTAATTTCAAATACAAAAATTATCAAGAGACCATGAAGAATTTATTAACTAAAATCGTAGTAATTAATGGAATATTATCATTTTTTATAGCTGACGCGTTTTGTCAACCCAGCCAGAATACTGCTTCATTTAGTACTGAAACACTAGACAAATGGTCGAAAGAAATCTCTAATTGGGGAAGATGGGGGGATAATGACCAAATGGGCACGTTGAATTTGATAACTCCATTAAAAAGAAAGCAGGCAGCAGCCCTTGTACAGGAAGGAATTTCCGTTTCCCTTTCAATGGATTTGGATGTTAAACCCAGTATGAATAATACGCAACCATTTAAACACGACCTTTTCAGAGCAGGGCAATGGACAATGGATAATTATAGTATAAGTTACCATGGATATAGTCATTCTCATCTGGATGCGCAACGCCATATAGCACATGAAGGCAAAATATACAATGGATATCCCGAAGAACGAATCGATAATGTCGGTACAGGAAATATGGGTGCTCAACATATGAAAAATGGCATATTTTCCAGAGGTGTTCTGGTGGATATCCCATTATTAAAAGGTGTTCCATATCTTGAACCGGGCACTTCAATTACTACAGAAGACCTTGAAGCATGGGAAAACAAGATAGGCATTAAAATTCAAAGCGGAGATATATTATTGATTCGTACCGGACGCTGGGAGGGTGAAAAAAAATTAGGTATTTGGAAACTTGATGAAAAAGCTGCAGGTCTACATGCATCCACCGCAAAATGGTTGAAGGAACGAGATATAGCAATGCTGGGAAGCGACGGTACAGCCGATGTCCTTCCATCGGGGTGCGATGGTCAAACTCACCCAATTCATTTATTGGCACTATATGCACTTGGCTTGCCGATATTAGATAATCTTAATCTGGAAGATCTTGCTAAAGAAGCTAAAAAACAGAATCGGTGGGAATTCCTACTTGTTGTAGCTCCATTGCGAATCATCGGTGGCACTGGTTCGCCTGTAAATCCAATTGCTACTTTTTAATAACAGGTACTTCTTAAATTCCCTTGGGTCCCTTTTCCCTAAGCATTATTAATAATTATCATTGATAAAATATACTTAACTGATTCAAGGCATTCCGGCCAATACCTAATTTTACCAATAATCAAACTATGTTGACACCACTATTTTATTTTATTTTAACTACAAATTAATTTGAGTGCTTGTAATCCTTTTTAGAAATCTACAACCGAATAATTTTCCCAGAATTAATCCAATCTCCCTGATATAAGATCCTGAAGAAATAAATTCCTTTTCGCAATCCAGTGAGATCTAAGTCATCAATAGTACTTTCTAAATCATATCGGTTAATTAAGTTACCGTTATCATCACTCAAGTACAGTATCCCTCCCGGATAATCATTTAATATGCTAACAAAATCATCAATAACCGGATTTGGAAAGACAATAACTGTTTTATTATCAATAAAATAGAAACTTAAAGAATCAGATAAAATTTGCCCGCCATTTTGCAATAAAAGCTCAGATGAATAAGTGTATCGCCCTGGTTTTAAATCATAATCTTTAAAAATGAATTCCGTTTTATCACCAGGAATGAATTGATCAAAAATTCGAGTTTCTCCATGGAATTCCTTTAAGATTGTAATTTGTTGAATCTCTTGCGGCACATTGATAGAAAGCTGAATGTTGGCAAAATTGTCAACATCAAGGAAAGCAAGAAAGTTTGCTAAATAACATCCCTTGTTGCTACTAACATAATCGATTGTATAACTTCTTAATCCCAGTTTAGCGTTTGACTGTTCAGGTTGAACCGCATAATAATGCCCATCGAACATGGATTTGGAAAGTTTTACTACCGTGTCAACAGTGGATAAAATCGGTTTTAGCTCATTGTATTGTAATTCATAGAGTTGATATTCTTTTGTATTTTCAATACGATTCCAGGATAAAAGTAAATCATCTTCACAATCATTTTCCACACTTATTTTCGTAAGACTGGATATAGTAAATGTATCTGAAATATAGTCTACACCTAAAAATTCCATTTTCACTTCGGCATAGATAGATGTGTCCTTAACGGTTATTTTATATTGTCGGGTACTTATATCGGTTTGTCCAAGTTCTTCCCAGTCACCATCTCCATATCGAATAAATAGATTTCCATTTTGCTCTGAAAAAGAATTTTCCCACCTCAAATTGGATATTGCTCCCGCTTCCAGTCGATCTGAAGCCGTTGGAAAAGACCACTCAAATTTGTCCTTTATTTTAAAATAATAAGTTATGCTAAACAATTGCGAGCTGCCTGATAGTTGATTTGAAGAAATATTAATATCATAAATTCCTGATTCGGGATTTTCAATCGATATCATTTCTACATTATTTAAGTGATCTTCGCCACGAACAGGTAGCTCATTAAGTGTATTTTCATCTGGAAAAGGATTTAAAATCCATGGATAAAAAACAACGTCAAAAGGTGATTTGATATTCATATCCAAGTCGTTTACTAATGCCTGCACATTTTCAGGATTTGCCGGAGGATCTATCCAGGATAATACAACTTTCAGTTCTGTAACATTTTCGGGTACAGATAGCTGTATCGGATACAAATCATTTGAACTGATTAAAGGTTCAAGGTACCAACCCGAATCTAACAGCTGTAAAGACCGATTCAAATTGATACTCCCGAAGCCCGTTTTAAAATCAATCCCTGGAGAATTTACATCGTCAGCTCCAGCAATCAACAAACCTTTCACTAGGGAACTTGTTGGATATTTACCACTCATAAATAAATAAAAATTTTGAATCATGGCTACACAACCCGAAGCTAAGGCTGAGGATTCTGAGGAACCTTCACCTCCAAATGCACTAAGTTCCGGCTTGATTCGTCCGTCATAAGCCGGTCCACATGAAGACTTTTCAACATAATTTCCTGCTGAATCTAAAGATCCAATAACCAGGACATTTTTGGCTTGCTTGTAGGTTCCTGTAAGATTTGCATACCCTGAAATACCAGCATAAGGTCCATTTTGCGAAACTTGATCCCCTAAATTACCCGCCGAAAAGACATGAACAAGCTCCGGCTGATCCATAGAAATCTGATCGTATGATATACTTTCATTCCCATAATAGTTTTCTATCCCTGTACCGTAAGAATGATTTTGAACTGTTATATTATACGATTTATAATATTCACTAACTTCAGCGAATAACGAACTAAAATCTGTACAAACTAATTGTGCCCTTGATACTACTCCTTCTCCGGTGTGAAAAGAATTACCATAACCGGCAATGAGCGTTCCCATTTCCTTGGCATGTTGTGTATATTCCTTTGAACTATAATCATCCAAGGTTACTTTGTCAATCAGGTCGATATCTCCTTCGAAAATGGAATTCTCTTTGAGCGAAATATGTATGTTTTCCCCATGCAAATTTGGATAGTTGTGTTTAGCATAATTTATTCTATTCAATTCCAGATTATATTGTCGAATAGGAGTTTCCTCAAATGGTTTATCTTCTACTACATCAATAAACTCAATATTTTTATTCTTAAGCAGTACGCTTTTTACAAAATTAAAAGTAGTCCGTATTATGGCAATTCTAGCGCTTTCAATAACTCTGATTACTTCAATTTCATTATTCTGCATTTGAGATTTAAAATGAGCACTTTCTTTAAATCTTATGGAAAAAGTGTACCTATTTGAAAGAACCAAATCACTGCCATATAATCGTGAAGATAGTTTCCAGGAATCGTTGAGTAAGAAATAGATCTTATTATCTGAAAAATCATTGTCCGTTATTTCACCTCTGACGATTGCAAATCGATCATTAATTTTCCTGATGATGGTATTATCATTAAGCTTATTTCTGGACAGTTCAATTAAATAATAATTATCTATAGATGTCCTGGAAACTGTATCGACAATAAACTTTGAATAATCGAAGGGTAATAATTTCCTTTCCTGCGCCTGTCCCAGATATGGAATACTTATTATAAATATTAGTGAAAACAAGTTTTTCATTTTACTAAAAATAAGTATCTTTCATTAGTTTATCCATGAATCATTAAATATTAACCACATGAAAAAAATCCGTCCCTTAACTCTTATTTTATTAGGAGCTTTATTGTTCCATGCTTGCAGTGAGCAAGAAACTACGCAACCTGTTGATCAGGTGCCTGATGCTGTTCTCGCATCTTTAGAAAACGCCGGTTACGATGTTTTTAACCAGGCACCTATACCATTCGAAGATGGATACCTGGTAGAAGGTGATATTTATATTCGAAGTGCCGAAATAAATAATCTTCAAAAAGGAACAAGACTTCCTGTAGAAGAACAGTATTCCACAAATAATTTAGTGAGTACCGGCGGTAACAGAATAATTACTATATATGCTTTCACAGGAGGAGGTGGAAAGAAAGGTGGCGGTGGTGGAGGCTTTAGCGCCGGAATGATCGCGGGGTTGGATCTTGCCATTTCCAGATACAATGCTGAAAACCTCGGGATCACCTTCCAGAGAATAACCAGTAGTTCTAGCCCTGATATTACGCTTACAAGATTAAGTAAAGGAGATGAAAGAAGAGGTATTTTGGGTTCTGCAGGATTTCCAACCGCCTCCGGAGATCCGTATAATGAAATAAAAATGAGTGGTATATTAGAGTCCACTTATGGTCTTAGTACGGAAGGTATTGCAACGATTATAGCCCATGAAATGGGCCATTGTATCGGATTCCGACACACGGATTTTTTCGATAGAAGTATTAGTTGCGGTGGCGGGCCAACAAATGAAGGAGATGGAGGCATAGGTGCAAATCTTATACCCGGAACACCTTCAGGAGCAACTCTGGCAGCTAAATCCTGGATGTTATCCTGCACTGATGGTGGTGACCGTCCATTTAATAACGATGATCAAACAGCGCTTAATTATTTATATTGATAAAAGACATAATTATCATATGATCCTGGACCGGAGTGAAGACTCCGGTTTTTTTGTTTAAAAAAAGAATCATCAGAAGATTCAATAATGTGAATGGTCGCTTTACGCTATAATATCTACTTTCCCTTATAGCTGGAGATAAACAATTATTAAGTTGAGTACTTACTCCATACATACCAGCCAAAATGTTTTGCTCGATTACAATAAAAAGTTTAAATTACTTAAGGAGATTTGAAAAGGCGATAGAACCAATTGAGAAAGCAGGCCAATTATCTACGGGTGTCTCAGCGATGAAATATTCCTATGCATTGGTTTTAAATTATAATAATAGGTTGGATAAATCATTTGAAATATTAGATCAAATATATAAGTCTGATCCAAATGATCTTATGGCTCAATTGGGGATATTATTAAAACACGCTCTGTTAGGAAATAAAAAGAAAGCATTGACATCAATTACACCTCAAATATTGGAATGGAGTAAAAGTGATTTTACAAATGCATGGCATATTGTCGTCGGTTATTCATTGATTGGATAAAAGGAAAAGGCGTTAGATTGGTTGGAAAAATGGACTAATCTTGGTTGTTTGAATTACCCGTTTATAAGCAAATATGATCCATTCCTTGAAAATATACGTTACGAGGAAAGATTTAAAAATATCATGAAGGAGATGGTGAGCAGATGGGAGAACTTTAAGGATTAACTAATGCCCAAGGATCGAAGACATGCTGCAATAATGTTAGCAAAGATAGTTTGCTTCACAATCATGATGGGATTAGATGAAACCAGATTCACGATTTTGAAAGTTTATACAATGAGCTAAAATTTATTGTCGCAAGCAATGAAAAATACAAATCTTATTGAATCATGATCATAAAATCTATTTTCACTTATTTATGTATTATTATATTACTGCAGCAAACTTCTCAAGAACATGTTGAAACTCAATTAGAGAAAGCTTTTGTACAGGCATCGCAGCAAAACAAAAACATATTTATAATTTTTACTCATCCAGGTTGTGGATGGTGCAGGAAAATGATTAATAATATGAATGATGAATCATGCAATTATCTCTTCGAAAGAAACTATGTTACTAAATATTTTGAAGTTTTTAATGAATTTTCTTTTCCCAAAGTAAGAAAAGACACTCCAGGAGCGATGGAAATGCTTAAAAAATACAAAGGTGAAAAAGCTGGTATCCCTTTTTGGGTCATTCTTGATGCTAAAGGAAAACTCATGTTCGATTCTTTCAAATCAGATGGCGATAACTTTGGTTGTCCAACAGGAAACGAAGTCCCGGATTTTATTAATATACTAGGTAGAACTTCTACAATGTCCGAACAGGAACTTAATATTATCGCTGATCAGTTTCTTTCCGAGAATAAACGCTAAAATCCTTCATTGAATTTTTTAGAGCAAGAACTATTATTTTATAATAAGGTAGTGCCTCCAAAAAGTTGCTATACAAAAATGTCAATTAGCGGCCATTATGTTCACCAACAATGTCGCCTGCTGCCTTGATGGGATTGGATGAGGATCTTGTCCTTGAATTGAAGGAATTGGAAAATCTGCCTAAAACGAATCAGACAATTTAATGGTACGATGATAAAGGGAATAGGCGATGGTGAGTTGTTCAGGGAACAAAATGCAAATTAATTGTAATCTCATTCGATTATTCGTAAATTATTACTTGCTCGATATTTTTTTATTTTAGATAATCCAAATTTTTATTATGGCGCATCATACCATAAAAAAAGGATACACGCACCTGGCTGACAGGATCAATAAATTTCCCCAGGGAGCCACTCCTACAAAACTATTATTTAAGATTCTTGAAATACTGATGAGTGAAAAGGAAGCAAGCCTCATCTCATTACTACCTATTAAACCTTTTGACGCTAAAAAAGCCAGCAGGATATGGAAATTGAACTATACGGAGACTCGTAAGATGCTGGATCAATTAGCAGGGAGGGCCATTCTTGTTGATATGCAACTTAATGGAGATACGTTTTATGCTTTACCTCCGCCAATGGCTGGTTTTTTTGAGTTTTCCCTCATGCGTGTCCGAAAAGATATCGACCAAAAAATATTGAGTGAATTATTTTATCAATATATGAATGTCGAGGAAGATTTTATAAAGGAACTGTTTGGCCCTGGTGTAACTAAACTTGGAAGAACGTTTGTTCATGAACCTATACTGACCTCTCAGAATGCACTTCACGTCCTGGATTATGAACGCGCTTCAGAAGTCATCGAAACTGCTTCAGCAATGGCCGTAGGTACCTGCTACTGTCGGCATAAAATGTATCATATGGGTAAGGCGTGCGATGCTCCAATGAATATATGCATGACTTTTAATACCACAGGAGCTTCATTAATCAAGCACAACATTGCGCGAAAGGTTGATAAAAAAGAAGGACATGATCTATTACAACAAGCATACGATCATAACCTGGTTCAGTTTGGAGAAAATGTTAGGGAAAGTGTGAATTTCATCTGCAACTGTTGCGGTTGCTGCTGTGAGGCCATGATTGCAGCCAGAAAATTAGCGATCATGCATCCTGTCCATACCACCAACTTTATTCCCGAAGTAAACGAGACCAACTGCAATGGGTGTGCTAAATGCGTCGATATATGTCCTGTTGAAGCCATGTCACTTGTATCAACCAACGATCCACATAAACCAAAAAGAAAAAAAGCATTATTAAATGATGAGACCTGCCTTGGATGTGGACTCTGTGTTAAGGTATGCAATAAGAATAGTTTGCATTTAAAATCAAGAGCGCAACGCGTGATAACACCATTAAACGGAACCCACAAGGCGGTCCTCATGGCGATTGAACGAGGAAAATTACAAAACCTGATTTTCGATAACCAGGTTTTGTGGAGTCACCGCGCATTAGCAGCGGTGCTTGGAGTCATATTAAAACTCCCTCCAATAAAACAGGTTCTTGCAAGTAACCAGGTGAAATCCAGATACCTAGAGCGACTTATCTCACATAGGGACAATTAAACTAGTTTCTTTGTAAATTATGTATGGGGTAACCTGAAAGAGTACCTTGCTAGCTTAAATACATATATTTCAGTAAATTGTATTAGCGTACAACCTGCCAAGCCAGTTATAAACCTCATATAACTATAGCTATGCAAGAACGTCGATTAGCTACCATCATGCCTGCCTGCCGCCGAAATGGCCAGAGCATGGCAGGCAGGTTTACCGACATCGTCGGTTATACCGCCCTGATGGGATCAGATGAAGATCGTGCTCTTGAGGTTCTGAATAAGTACCGAAAGATTCATTCCAAATTCATGTCGCAAATCAACGGCATGCTCATAAGCTTTGATCTTGCATCCAATATATTAACCATTTAGATGCATATTTTCACCATACAGATAATAGATGATGGAAAGATCAATTACTTGTAACCTATTCCATTAAAGTGTATCTAATAAAGAAGACATTCAAATTCATTATCATGATAAAGAATTATTTCAAAATCGCATTTCGTAACATACAACGGCAGAAATTTTATGCTGCAATCAATATCGCCGGATTAACGATTGGTTTGGCAACGAGTTTACTCATCGTGTTGTATATCGTTGACGAATATAGTTATGATCGTTTTCATAGTGATATTGATGATATGTATCGGGTAAATTTGCATGCAAAATTGTCTGAACAGTATATGGATATTGCCTATACTGGTGCCCCAATAAGTGCTGCATTTGTCAATGAGATACCTGAAATTGAAAATGCCTGCAGGATTGCCTTTGAAAAAGACATCAACATAAGTTATGAAGAAGACTCATATACTGAAAAGAAGGTGCTCCTGGCTGACTCAAATTTCTTTGATTTTTTCAGCTTTAAATTATTATATGGAGACATCAGGACTGTGTTAAAAGAGCCCAATAGTGTGGTGTTGACAGAAGAATCGGCAATGAAATTGTTTGGATATCCAAACAAAACCAGTACTCCTCCAATTGGTAAAATTATTAAATATGGAACAGATAACAGGGCTTGTGTAATTACCGGTATTGCAGAGAACCCCCCAAAAAATGCCCATTTCCGATTTAATGTAATCTTATCTATGGAATCATGGGATTACAGTAAAAATGCTGATTGGGCAAATAATATCTTGTTTAATTATGTGAAACTAAATAGCGAAGCCGACTGGGAACAGGTGCAGGAAAAGTTTCCCGCTATGGTACGGAAGAATATTGCTCCTCTGGTTCAGGGATATCTGGGGATATCATTCGATGAATTTATCGCGAAAGGTGGAATATATGATTATGTCCTGGAACCTGTAAAGAATATCCACTTGTTTTCAACTGTCGATGATACCATAGAACCAAGAGGAAGTATCAATACTATCTACATCCTGATTGCCATTGTTGTATTTATCATTTTTATAGCCTGCATCAACTTTATGAATCTTTCAACAGCTCGATTTTCTGATCGAGCTAAAGAGGTTGGAGTGCGTAAAGCACTGGGAGCATCAAGAAAACATTTAACGCTTCAATTTCTTAATGAATCAACGTTTTTTACGCTGTTTTCTATGTTTCTAGCCTATATCCTCGTGAGCATTGTGCTGCCAGCATTTAATATGATAGCAGGTAAAGAACTTCAGATAAGAACGCTGCTAAACTGGAATTATTTAGCGGTAACCATTATCCTGATTTTTGTGGTTGGATTTCTTTCGGGTAGTTATCCTGCAATATATCTAACATCCTTTCGACCGACTGAAGTATTGCGTGGTAAGATAAAGGCAGGCTTAAAAAGTGGGGGCATAAGAAGTGGACTGGTAATATTTCAATTCACTATCTCAATCATTTTGATTGTAAGCACATTGTTGATTTATAAGCAATTAAATCATCTTGAAAAAAGAGATCTTGGTTTTAATAAGGAGAATATCCTGGTTGTTAAAAATGCAGATGCATTAGAATTTAAAAAAACAGCATTCAAACAGGAATTGAGTAAGTTGCCTGGAATAAAAAGCGTGAGTATTTCAAGTGCTGCTCCTCCGGAGATTACATATTCTTCCATTTTCAAACCCTTAGACGGAATGGATAGCGAGATTGGAATTACCTACTATTTTGCTGATGAAGACTTTCTAACCACCATGGATATGAAAATGGCTGCTGGAAGGTATTTTTCAAACCAAATACCATCTGATTCAAATGCAGTGATCATCAATGAAGCAGCGGCAAAAAAAATGGCATGGGAAAATCCAGTTGGTGAAAAGATACAAACACTATGGGAAGAAGGCAAAGTGGATAAACGGGACATTATTGGCGTTGTGAAGGATTTTAACTTTCAAACGCTGAAAAAGGAAATTTCGCCATTAATCATTTTTCCAGGCTCGAAAGGTAATTTGTTCCTGGTTCGATTGAATGCTGGTGATTACCATCAAAAAATCTCGGACATTGAAAATGCCTGGAAAAATATGGCTATTGAGTCGCCCTTTGATTTCTCTTTCATAGATTCTGATTTTGATGCGCTATACCGCAAAGATCAACAGATAGGGATGATCATTTCTATATTCACTGTAATTGCTATCCTGGTAGCTTGTATGGGCTTGTTGGGTTTAGCTACATTTTCTGCTGAACAACGGTCCAAAGAGATTGGAATTCGGAAATCCATGGGGGCATCGGCATCAAGTATTGTTAGACTTTTATCTTTCGAGTATCTAAAGCTCGTCGCTATATCTTTTATATTGGCGTCTCCTGTAGCATATACTATTATAAAATGGTGGCTTAATAATTTCGCTTACAAGGTTAATATTGGAACATTGATCTTTTTTGCTGGAGGTTTGATTGTAGCACTAATTGCCTTACTGTCTGTATCTTACCAATCGGTTCGGGCCGCAAATAATAATCCTGTTGACTCATTGAAATATGAGTAGATAACCTGCAGAAAAATGGGTAGTAAAAGTGGCTGTTTCTTAGTGAATTGTAAGAGCTTAAACCCAGCCATTGGCCATCAATCTGACTCCATACTTTTGCCCACTACGACCAGAAAGCTAGCTGTTATCATGTTTACTGACATTGTCGGTTACATTGCCCTTATGGGATCAGATGAAAATCGTGCCCTAAAGGTTCTTGCTCATAACCCTCTTAAGAGATAAATGAGTATTTTTTATCGTAATGCCTAAAAAACCGTAGGCAACGTATCCATCAGAAGATGGGTTGATTCTATGTCATATTCTTCTGGATTCTTCCTCCATCCAACTTCCATTTTACGACATGGCTGGGCACATAATGCCGCTATTTGCGTTGGAGTCAATGGCATAGTAGCATTGGAAATCCTGGAGTAATTTGTAGACTTATAATAATCCAGCGCGTTTTCATCCCCCATAATTACTTCTACCTTTTGTCCATCTTCCATTGTAAATGTTACCAGGCTTCCTTCCTTGAACATCCCAAAGTATCGGTTACCATCGAGAACAGGGAACTCCCACATTAAGAGAATCTTTACTGTACCTTGGCTATTTGAACAACTCATTTTGCATCGAATGTACCCACCCGATTCTCCAAAATACTTTACCAGACGAGGACTTGGTAAATACAAGAGATCTATGGGTTCTGTTGCAACTGTTTTTGAAGAGTCAACCACTATGGTGGCTGCAACAACAACCGCCACTGGCACATCTGCTTTCTCTACCGCATTTACAAGTTTCTCCTCATATTGCCACGTTCCATTATCAAACAGCAACACTTTGTTTCCACTTTCGGTGGTGGCACGAACTTGTGCAAAAGAGAGTTTGCTAAAGGAAAGGATGCAGACAATTAAAAATAGTGTACGAAGCATAATGATCGATTTAGTAATTAAGGAACAAATATAATGATGCCAGCAATATGAAGATCAATAAAATTAGTTTATAAGCAATAACGTCCACAATCATAATTCCAAATTATATTAGAGGTATATAATATAGGATGACAGTCATTGGATTTTAAATTAACAAAGCTCAAAAATTAATATTAAATTGGATTGAATAAAAAAGGATCAACAAGGATTTTTTACCTTAAAATGACAAATTTTTTTACAATGGATATACTTATGAAACGCTCAAAACTAATTCTATTTGCTTTTATTTTTAGCATGTGTTCCAAACCCGAACCTATGGATGTGATCCATGTATGGGAACGCCAGGAACTTACGTTTACAGCAGAAAAAACCTACGATAATGCCTACACTGAGGTCACAGTCTGGGTAGATCTTAAAGGGCCTGACTTCAATAAACGAATCTATGGCTTTTGGGATGGAGGTCAAACGTTTCACCTTCGCTTGGTTGCCACAACACCTGGAATCTGGACATGGAAAAGCGGGTCGGATCCAGAAGATCCTGGATTGAGCGGTAAATCAGGATCCTTCACAGCCATAGATTGGACTGAAGCAGAAAAAGAAGAAAATCCCTTAAGGCGTGGATTTCTACAGGCTACCAAAAATCAACATGCCCTGGAATATGCTGATGGCACTCCGTTTTTCATCATCGGAGATACCTGGTATTCCCTTGGAGCAAACCGTTTCATGTGGTATGATGATGATAAAGAGCGACCCATTGGCCCAATGGCTGGATTCAAGGATTACGTACGACTCCGTAAATCACAGGGATATAACTGGGTAAGTGTCATTGCTGCTTTTCCAAACTGGAAAACGGATGATAAACCCTGGCATCTACTAATGGAAGATTCGGCAAAAACGACTGTTCGTTCTGCATGGCTCGAATTTGGTACAGGAAGTGCAAAGAACATGGATAATGAAGGAGGTCGTCCTTTTTTCTTCCCGGGAAAAGTGCCAGGGTATGAGGACTATTTCCCTGATATGGATCGGATCAATCCGGAATACTTTAAGTATGTAGACCGAAAAATCAATTACCTCAACGAATATGGAATTATCCCATTTATCGAAGTCTCCAGACGGGATGCCGGGTTATTATGGTTCCAATACTACGGCTCAGAATCATATGTACGTTTTATCCAGTATATCTTTTCAAGATATCAAGCCAACAATACCGTATTAAGTCCTATTCATCTTGACATCATCGATGAAACGGTGAGCCCGGATGATTACAGCGCTACGGTGGAAAAAGTAAAAAAGGTTTACGGGCCGCCACCCTATGGCACCCTGCTCTCCTCAAATGCAAACCCCTCCACTCTTGAAAACTGGGGTGAAGGATCATGGGTCACGCTCCACCAGATCGGAAATATGCGTGAACACAACAATTACTGGTATCTAACAGAAATTTATAATCTGAAAGATCCGAAGCCAGCTCTAAATGGCGAACCATATTATGCTGGTTACAAAGATAATCGAGGCGGAGGTGCTGTAAACTATTCTCGTGGGGCAGAAGGTGGCACAGACAAAGACAATGCATTTGTCCGTTCAGCGATGTATGGCAGTTTTCTCTCTGGTGGTCTGGCCGGACATGTATATGGAGCTGAAGGGATTTGGGGAGCGGATATCGAGCCAACAGCACCTACTTATATGTGGGATGCCTTTCTGTGGGGATCTGGTGCACAGATGCAGTATTTAAAGACATTTGCCTTTTCTATCGGAAAGCGATATCAGGAACTCGTACCACTTGCTGATCTGGTATCTCCTAATAAGACGCATGAAACACTGACCTACGAGGAATGGGCATACTGCGCGCGTACGGATGACAAAAATATATTTCTTGCCTACTTCGAAATGGGATGCCAGCGTTCCCAGATTCGTGGCGCTAAACTCAACAGTTATTACCGTGCACAATGGTTTAATCCTCGCGACGGAACCTTTATGGATGTTGGCGATGGGAAACTATTTGCAAATAAGATCGGGATCATTAGGCTACCCGATTTTCCCGATGATTCTGACTGGGGTCTCCGCCTGATTTATGAAGATAAATTGAATTAGAATAATAGAAAAACCCATTTTTTTAATGATTCTTTAACGTAAACAGAATGAAATGACTAATTCAGTCCAAAATATCATAAACAGTCCAAAACGCGTGCTTTCAGTTGATATTTTCCGCGGAATCACCATACTGGTCATGGTATTTGTAAATGATGTCGCCAGCGTAAAAGGATTACCCTGGTGGACCTACCATATTGGCCACGGCGAACAAGGCATGACGTATGTCGACGTAGTTTTTCCAGCGTTTTTATTTATTGTCGGCATGGCTATACCATTGGCGATTAAAAAAAGAAAATCTACAGGGGATACTGTTTGGAATCTTTTGACTCATACGGTTGTTCGTTCTTTGAGCCTGGTCGCCATCGGTGTGTTAATCATGAACGGAAGAGAAGTAGATCCTTCTGTGACCGGTATCAGTTATGCTGCCTGGAATGTACTGATGTTTATTGGCGTAATTCTTTTCTGGAACCTTTATCCAAAAGCGGAAGGAAATAAGAAAATGCTTTTTACTACCTTAAAATGGATTGGATTAGCGCTTTTGATCCTTCTACTGGCAATTTATAGACGCGATGCAAACGGTGAAGTGATGTGGATCAATTATAAAAACTGGGCAATTCTGGGCGGGATTGGCTGGGCCTACTTATCAGTAGTGCTGATATACTTCATCACGAAAGGAAATTTCAAATGGCTGACCGTTTCATTGGTTTTATTGGTAATACTAAATGTTGCTTTCAAAGCAGGTTATCTTAATTTTCTTCGTGTCGCCCCGAGGTTTTTATGGCCTGTTGGTTCAGGCTCACTTGCCTCCATTACGATGGCTGGAGTGTTGCTGTCAAAGTTATTTTTAGAAAAGAGTATTGCTGAATCCTTAAAGTCAAAATACTTATGGAGCATATCCTACACAATCCTCCTGTTTGTTGCCGGGTGGCTTCTCATGCCATTTGGACTTGCGAAGATTGGCAGTACTCCCAGTTGGTGTTTATTTAGTGCAGGAATATGTGTTATGATTTTCATGGCGTTGTACTGGATTGTAGATGTGAAAAACATTGCAACATGGGCTACATTTATGAAACCTGCTGGATCCAATCCATTATTAACCTATATTCTACCTGATATATATTATGCGATCTTCGGCCTATATCATTTTACATCTGTTGCGGGTGAAGGTTGGCCAGGTGTCTTGAGAGCTTTGCTTTTTTCCTTATTCATCCTGGGAATAGCTGCCATCATGACTAAAATGAAAATCCGGCTTCAATTGTAAAAATAATATTATTTAAACTTACTTTTTTTGAGATATAGCTTAATCTGTTTTTAATTCAATTCAAAAGGGTGTCAACACTAAGGTGTGCTTACCCTGCATATTACTGTTTGGTACAATTTTGATCCCATGGTCAGTATATCCACCTGTTAAAATATAGACACCACCTTGTTCTTTGGGTTTTTCTCTTGTTTGAAATGCTCCTTCAGTGCCTACATAAAAAGATTGATTAGGATTTGCTCCATTATCAAGAATCCAACCTATTATTTTTCTCATTTCTTCAATTTTCACATCTGGATGAGGAGGCATAATCAACTCCCCCCAAGTGCCCTGAGAGCCTGTAATCACTTTTTGTGCAAGGGCATCAACCTGGCCTGGATTTCTTTGATATCGATTGGCTATAAGATCAAATGAGGGCCCAATCAATATAGATTTTGATGCATGACAAATTAAACATGTTGACTTACTCATTTGCATCAATGGTTCTGGTATCTTATCTAATCCCTGATCCAAATATTTTTTAGCATCAGAGGGATTTGGTAGAAAATTGACCATAAGCAATACTTCCTTGGTAGAAATTTCATCGTATTCTGAATTACCATCTTCGGGATCATTTACCCGAATTGAAAAGGGTACAATTGAATTCCAATTCAGTTTGACGGGTTTCGTTATCACTACTTTTGGCGGATTATTTCCACTCAGTCTTTCAGGTAAAAAGGTACCATGAAAATTAAATAGCGCTAGATAGGCGAAACCTGTATAAAAAAATAATATGAAATACATCTTTGTCTCTTATTGTCACCGATATTAAGCTGCATCAATTTCATTGGCCACTCGGTTGGCAGAACGGGTAGCAGCTTCAGTTCCCCAATTGAGATTATCTGCATAGGCACCTGCAAAATAAATGCGACCAATCGGCTTCATCAAATGTGGCCAAAATTTATGTAACTCCCCAATTGGAAAAGGAAGTCGCTCACAGTTCGGTGCATATTTTTGCTTGGTCCAATCTCTGCTAATTGCCTGTTCAATAGTATCTTTTTTCCCTGGATATACTTCTCGAAAAGCTGCCAATGCACGTTGAGGAGAAATACCTCCTGGCCCGGTTCCCAACACAATCACCCTGTGCGTATCCACCTCTTCTGCAGATTGCCAAACACTCCAAAGATCAGGATGATCCAAATCCATATTGATACTTAAGCCATCCTCTTCCCAGAATTTCGAACTCGCCTGAAATACAAATCGCTGATAGGAATCATAGGCTATGTTATTATTGATATACTGTCGTTCTTGTGGCAAAGCAGGATCAACTGGTATGTTTTTAAACGTAGGTAAAGGGATACAATTCACATAGTAATCAGCCGACATTTCCTTCTCTTCATTTTGTTGCTTATAGGTTATCGTGACACCACTTTCATTGTTCTTAATGGATACAATTGGACTATTAAGCCAAACTCTTGAGCCCAGTCTTTTTGCAAAAGCATTGGGCAACATTTGATTACCTCCTTTAAGTCTGAATACTTCCGGTGGGGCGGTGGGTACACCTCGAATATTGAGTATGGCTGCATGCCAGAATTCAAATAATGCAGATGAGTTATTACCTCCCAAAAACCCAAGTGCGGTTTCTGATGCCCCATCTTTCTTATAAATATCGGAAATTGGAATATTGTCCAATTCATCATAACCTACATTGAAAGGCTGGTACTCATCATTGAATTTGTCAAGGTATGGTTTTATATATAGTGATTTCAAATCCCACCATGGATTAGAAGAAAGATATTTAACTTCTTTGTCATTAAACCCGAATTTCCTTAGTACTTCAGGATCTCTAAGCATTTCTTCAGTATAGAAATTCTTGTTGATCCTCCTCACAACATTTTTTCTTCTAGGATAGGCTAAAGCTGTAAGATTAAATTCTTTGAGATATTCCCAATAAATGTCGTATCCGGGTTTCGTGATATGTTCTTGCCCATAATCACCATAAAGTCCATCAGAGAGTTCATCATGCGCTGTATAAACGTGGCCTCCATGTCTTCCCGAAGCTTCTAAAACAACGACATCATGCCCCTTTTTCATGAGTTCATAGGCACAACACATTCCTCCTATACCTGCGCCACCAACAATAACTTTTTTTCTTGATCCAGACGGTTTGACTTCATACGTTTTTCCTTCTGATTGGTCTTTGGCCATTAATGTGTCAATATGTAGCATTGAGCTGCCGACGCTTGCCATAACGGCACTTTTAATAAAAACTCTTCTTTTAAAAGGACTGTTCATTATCGTTTGATTAGTTTGAAAGCTATCCTATTTGAAAATCTAAAATAGATTTTGGTTAACATAAAAGGTAATTTAGAAATATTTATTTTGAAAACCAGAATACTACAAAAATCCTAACACGTTTAGCCCAATCCATTCTGGCAATTCTCGACATAACAAAATCTAAAAAACAGCTTTTGAATTTTTGAAAAAATTAATTCTCACTTTCAATCGAATTTATATTTGAGGAACGTGTAAAAAAAGATTGAAAGATCCATCCAAATGAAAATAATAGCTATTATAAAAGTGGCTATTTCTGGGTTTTAATATAAATGAGCTTCATTATAAAAAAGTGAACATCAATCGAGATTTCATGAATTTTCATAGTTAGACGGCACTGCAATATCATAGAGCGTATTCTCTAAATTTATGATTAATTGAAGTGACCAGGTACCCAATAAATATTTTGTTCGATTACATTAAATAGTTTAACTTACTCTGGAGGACGAAAACATT
>JAHEMV010000436.1:1280-4757 GCA_024643455.1 Cytophagales bacterium | reverse complement strand
TGATTTTGATTTTCTTTATTTTTTTTCTGTTCCAACAGGTTTTCATATAAAAATACTTCCTGATCCATATTGTTGAGCACAATATCCACATCACCATCATTATCCAAATCCGCAGTGACCGTGCCATTTGTAAACGTTGGTTCATTCAGTCCCCAATCAACAGATTTGTCATCAAACGTCAGATCGCCGTTATTCCTGAAAATGTGATTGGGAAGTTTGACATCATCCAGATCATTTAACGCGTCTATCACGAAACGTTCGTTTGATTTATCATCACCAAACCTGGTTTTCCGTATTATTTCACTGATATGATCCAGATTAGTAACATCTTTTCTGTACCCATTGGTTATCAGCAGATCTTTCCAGCCATCATTATCAAAATCAATCATCAATGGTGCCCAGCTCCAATCGGTATGATACATACCAGCCAGGTATCCTATCTCTGAAAAATGAAAACGGCCATCGGGAAATTTTCCCATATTTAATTGTAACGTATTGCGCATAAATTGTGGCAGGTAGCCGATCTCGACTGAGGAATGCAGCCTGTCCATATCCCGAAACGCAAACATCAATTTTTGACGGAGATTAGTGACGGGCATCATATCCAAAACGACAACATCCAGCAAAGCATCATTATTATAATCTGCAATGTCCATACCCATCCCATTGCTAGTAAAATGCTTGAAGTATATCCCCGCCTGATCTGTAAATGTTCCATCCTGATTGTTAATCCATAGCAAATCATTGGATATGAAATCATTGGCGCAATACACGTCGATCCAGTTGTCCTGGTTAATATCGCATAGTGCGACACCCAATCCGAAACCTTCTTTCAAAACGCCAGCTTCTCTTGACCAGTTGGTGAATGTTTGATCCCCATTGTTAATGTAAAATCTATCTGTACTTGGTTCTTCTCCATTCACACTGATTGGTCTGATCATATTTCGTTTGCTACCAGCCATCGTATTTGTTAACAGGTACATGTCCAGATCATGATCTTTATCGTAGTCAAAAAACACGCTCATTGTAGAATAGCCATCATCATCAAGACCCATTTCTTTGGCTTCATTAGAGAAATGAGGAATTCCATTTGCATCAATCCCCTGGTTGATGAAAAATAAATTTCTGCGTAGCTCAGGTTCCACTAAACCAGCTACACAGATGTAAAGATCCAAAAGCCCATCGTCATTTATATCAACAAAAGAAGCGCCCGTACACCATGAATCTGTCATTGTTCCGGACTGCTCTGTGATATCCTGGAATTTCAGTGCTCCCTGATTAAGATAAAGCCTGCTCGATACCATATTCCCGGCAAAAAAAAGGTCCTTCAGGCCATCATTGTTGACATCACCGACAGCAGCTCCGCCACCATTATAAATGTATTCGAAGGTGATGGTATTCAGGGTATCGCTTATGAAAATTTGGTTATTAAAAGTCAGTCCTGTACTGGAAGCAAGTCGTAGTTTAAAAAGTGATTCTTGCTTAAATGTACATGTAGTAGCTATCGATAGAATATAGAGTAATATGAAGTAAATATGGGCTTTCATTCAATATTAGTTCGGCTCCCAATTCGCGGAAAAGAAAATGATCTTAGATCCAGATAGAATTCTCGAAAAGTTTAAAATACGATAAAGACGAAAATATGAATAAATCATAAGATAAGCACGATTAATAAGGATTTTGAAAATTATATTTTGTCAAATTTGGGTCGTAAAGTCAGGATAGGAAAAAGTGTTTTTGCTCAGTTCATCTTTGCGATAATAATTAATATTTGAACTCACCTCATCAGTTCTTATCTTCGATATCTAAATATTTTTTATATGGACTCAGAAGAATTCAGAAAGAATGGATATAAACTCATAGACTGGATCACGGATTATTATCAACATATTGAAGAATATCCGGTAAAGGCTCAGGTAAAACCAGGAGTTATTTACCAGGCTTTACCGGAAAATGCGCCAGAAAACCATGAAGATTTCGATGCCATTTTAGCTGATTTTGATAATACACTTTTAGAAGGAATGACACACTGGCAAAGCCCTTCTTTCTTTGCCTATTTCAATGCCAATACAAGTTTCCCATCCATTCTTGGTGAATTGTTGACTTCCGCAATCGGCGCACAGTGCATGATTTGGGAAACCTCGCCTGCTGCAGCTGAGCTTGAAGAAAAGGTTTGTGAATGGATGAAAAAAGCATGTGGAATACCAGATGCTTGGGATGGTGTGATTCAGGATACCGCCTCAACTGCCACCTTATGTGCTTTACTAATGGCACGAGAAAAGCATTCAAATTTCATGATCAATAAGTATGGATTTCTGGCAGGTTCCAAATACATCATTTATTGTTCTTCCGAAGCACACTCTTCTATTGAGAAAGGTGTGAAAATCGCTGGATTTGGAAGTGATCAGATTAGGAAAATAAGGGTGGATAGCAAATTTGCCATGATGCCGGAGGTACTGAACAAACAAATTGTGGATGATTTAAATGCAGGATTTGTTCCGTTGTGTGTAGTTTCTGCAATCGGAACTACAGGTTCGCACGGCATTGATACTATTCATGAGATTAGTAAAATTTGTAAAAGATATGCCATATTCCACCATGTCGATGCTGCACATGCTGGCAATGCTACTATTCTTCCAGAATTCCAGTGGATGATTGATGGCTTGGATGCGGCAGACTCTTATGTTTTCAATCCACACAAATGGATGTTTACCAATTTTGATTGTTCGTTGTTTTACACAAAAGATAAGCAGGCATTGATTAAAACATTTGACATCCTTCCCGAGTATTTGAAAACCGATGTGGACTCCAAAGTGAATAATTATCGCGATTGGGGAATACAACTTGGTCGTAGGTTCCGGGCACTCAAATTATGGTTTGTTTTGCGCAGCTATGGTTTGGAAGGCATTCGAACTAAATTCAGACTGCACATTTCGTTAGCGCAAGAATTTGCTGCGCGACTTCGAAAGGATGGGAGATTTGAGCTTCTTGCACCGGTTCCACTTAATTTGATTTGTTTTCGGTATAAACCGGTTGGAGTGGAATCATTGGATCAGCTGAATGAATTGAATAAATTGCTGGAGCAGAAAATCAATGAAACAGGTAAAGCCTATATCACTCATACCAAACTACTTGGAAAATATACGTTACGAATGTGTATTGGGCAAACTAATGTTGAGAAAAGGCATGTTGATGCTTTCTGGGAATTGTTAGAGGCAAAAATTTCGAAACTTTAAGTGTCCGCTTAATTGGGTTAGCTTTCAGTTGTGTGAAAACTACTGATAACTTCAAAATCATTTTTTGAAATGGTGTTGACAAACTTCCAATCTGCGCTGGCATCAGTCGCTGTAAGTTTTATTAATACAAAACCTCTTCTAGAAGCATCGACATATTTCAAGTCATCAATCAGGGCCACATTGGCATTTTCTAAAGCAGAAATCAAAACTGGATTATTGCCAAAAATACCTTCAAGACCTG
>JAHEMV010000436.1:0-1270 GCA_024643455.1 Cytophagales bacterium | reverse complement strand
CAATGAAACAGGTAAAGCCTATATCACCCATACCAAACTACTTGGAAAATACACGTTACGAATGTGTATTGGGCAAACTAATGTTGAGAAAAGGCATGTTGATGCTTTCTGGGAATTGTTGCTTTCAGAAGCTCAAAAAATTTAATCGTTTTTTGATTAGGCAAGTCGAATCGATACAAACAAAAATTATGATTTATCATTAATATACATATGAAATCCATCTCTCTTCCTTTAATAATTGCAATTTCCCTGATGACCATAGTTGATGGTTTTTCTCAAATTGATTATTCAGTTTTAAATTACTGGGAGTTTTATTCTGATGCTGAAAATTCACTTTATAGGCAGCAATGCGAATTGGCTTTTAATAAACTTGAGGAAAGAAAACAGACGATATCCGTGCTTAAGAGCAAGGAAGAATGGCAGGAAAGACAACGCGTAGTTAAGGAGAAACTAAATAAAAGTATTGGCCTATTCCCTGACAAGAACCCTTTGAATCCTGTGATAACCGGAAAGGTTAAGGGAGATGGGTTTTCAATAGAGAAATTATACTTTGAATCTATACCTGGATTCAAGGTTACAGCTGCATTTTTTATACCCGATGGCAAACAGCGGAAATTGCCAACAATCCTATACTGCAGTGGTCATACCGATCTTTCTTTTCGAAGTGAGACTTATCAAAATGTAATCATAAATCTGGTAAAGAAAGGTTTTGCTGTTTTTGCTTTTGATCCGATAGGTCAGGGAGAGCGGCAACAATATGTTGAAGAATTAACCGGGAAATCGAAATTCAGCTCTACGCATGAACATTCGTATCCAGGTAGCCAGCTTTTTATCAGTGGTGCTTCTGCGGCACGATACATGATTTGGGATGGTATTCGCAGTGTTGATTATCTATTGACCAGGAAGGAAGTTGATCCTAACAGGATTGGCATTACTGGACGATCCGGAGGAGGAACGCAAGCTGCCTATATTGCAGCATTTGATGAACGCATTCAAGTGGCTGCTACGGAATGCTATATCACTTCATTTGAATATCTCTTAAAATCCATGGGCCCACAGGATGCCGAGCAGAATTTTCCCGGAGGCATTGGAATAGGTTTAGATCATGGTGATTTACTGGAAGTCAGAGCTCCAAAGCCAGCTTTGATGATCACTACAACTCGGGATATTTTCAGCATACAAGGAGCAAGAGAAGTTTATGATGAGGCAAAAAAAGCGTATTTGGCCTTTAATCAATCAAATCAATTTGAAATGGTAGAAGATGATGCGG
>JAHEMV010000435.1 GCA_024643455.1 Cytophagales bacterium | reverse complement strand
ATCAATGCCTGAACTTTGTTTTTGTTTTCCTGACTGAAAATTTGAGAATTGATGGTGGATTCCATCCGTGAATAATAGTAAGCACTATCAATTTGATTCAACGTATCATAGAATTGTCTTAAATGACCCGCTCCGGCAAGTTTAAGGTTATTGTTATTATAGTGTAACCCCATGCTCAGTAATTTCAGGCTCTGAATAACTCCTTCTTTTGTTTTACCGTTTGCATGAAGAAATGGAATGTAGTTATTGTAAAAGTATAGTTGCGAGGAAATATTTTCTACTGAATCTTGTATGAAAAGGGCAGAAGTGAAATACTCATCGGCTTTTTGTGTATCACCATTAAGTGCAAATGCGGCAGCTAAATTCGTATAATCCATAAATACGTATGAGATACCTTTATTGAATCGTCTCAGGGTTTCGTGGGATTTGTTTGCATAATAAAAGGCAGAATCAGCTTGCTTAGTAATTAAAAAATATTGTGTCAAATTAGCTTCATATTGCAGCAACATAAAATCATATAATGGATGCGATTTATCGGGAAGGTTGTCTCCACCTTTTCTTGTCGCTTCAAGCGCCTTATCATTATCAAGCATATCGAAATAGACCAGGGCCATATCAAAATAGAGGGAGCTTATCCTCCTCTTTTCCTTTGTTTTTTCAGCTAATGGAAGTGCTTTAAAATAATACTCCAGGGCAGAGGTATTGCCTCCTTTCATCTGGTAGAAATGCGTTCCTAACCAATTATAACTGATCGCTTTAAGTGAATCATTATTTAATTCCTGTGCGATTTGAAGCATTTGAAATGTTGCAACGGAGTCAACATTATCGCCTCTGAAGCTGGTAATATCCAATAGAATATTGTTCAGGAGATCAAATCGCTGCAAGTCATCTGTTGTATGTGTTAATTCGGAACGTAAACTATCCACATATTTAGTTTGGCTAAAACCAACTAAACAACAATGAATTAGTACTACTACAAGGCTTATTTTTTTTATCATGTCTAAATTGGTATTTGAATAATAAATTCCGTGCCTTCCCCTTCTTTGCTTTCAACCTTCAATTCCCCTCCATGTGCCTTCACAATATCATAACTCAAACTCAGCCCAAGACCAGTCCCGGAACCTGTAGGCTTGGTAGTAAAGAAGGGCTGGAAGATCTTATCTTTTATGTTATCGGGTATTCCTGAACCGTTGTCTTTGACGGAGATTTCTATGGATTCCTCCCCCTTGCCCCCTCCTGAGGGGGACAACTTAGTTGAGACAATAACTTCCGGTTTGTAGTTCTCAATTCCGGATTTTGCCTTTTCATTCACAATATAGAATGCATTGTTGATCAGGTTGAGGAGGACACGACCGATGTCTTGGGGGATAACTTCAATTTTTGTCAAATTTTCATCGAACTCCGTTTTGAAATCAGCATTGAAGTTTTTGTCCTTAGCGCGAAGTCCGTGGTATGCCAGACGGAGATATTCATCCGCCAGGGCATTGATGTCTGTGAGTTCCTTTTTGCCGTCGCTTGTTCGGGAATGTTCCAGCATACCTTTTACTATACCGCTTGCTCTTTGACCGTGATGATGGATTTTTTCGAGGTTCTGATCTATATCGTTAAGAATTTCTTCCTCGAGTTTTTCGTCTCGTTTGGCTATTTCCTTTAATCTTTCACCCTTTAGCTCTTCAATGAGTTCTTTGCTCACTTCACTAAAGTTATTCACAAAATTCAACGGATTCTGAATTTCATGGGCAATGCCGGCTGTGAGCTCTCCAAGCGAAGCCATCTTTTCGGATTGGATGAGTTGGGATTGGGTAACTTTAAGTTCTTCGTATGCCTTTTCAATTTCACGTGCCTGTACCAACTCTTTCTGTCTTGTTTCTTCATGTGCTTTAGCCAGCACTCTCTTTCGCTGAATGCGATCTACCATGATAACTCCCCCGATAAACAGTATGCCATAAATCGCATAGGCCCACCAGGTAAGCCACCAGGGAGGAAGAATGGTAATTTTTAAATTCGCGCCCTGCATATTCCAATTACCCTGACTATCTGCACCACGTACCCGGAAAATGTAATTGCCTGGTGGTACGTTCACGTAGCCAGGTGTTTCGCCCTCCCTAAGATCTTTGCGCATACCCATTTGGTCATAACCTTCGAGCATGAATTCTATTTGATTGGCAGAAGGATCATAATAATCGAAACAGGCCACTGAGAACGTAAAGGTGTTCAGATCATGGGCTAGATTTAATTCGGTGGTGTGCCAAATAGGCTTCTTCAGTAAGGACTTTTCTCCTGGTAATATCCTTTTTCCAAGCAAACGGAAAGAAGTGACGGCCAAAGCAGGTGGATTGGGTGTTTTTGAAACAGCAATTTTATGAGGATAAAAAGAAAGTGTGCCTTTTTCTCCTGTAATTAAGACCTCGCCATCGAATGCGACATGGAATGGGCTGTTTGGAGCTCCAACAGAATGCACGCCATGCGATTCGACGTATGGAAAAAATTGTTCTGTTTCAGGATTGAATTCAAAAAGATGATTGCCATCATAGAGCCAGATTCTGCCATTTTTCTCAAGTGTAATTGCTATTCTTGAACTTCCGCTAATCATTGTCATATTAATATTGGGAGAACTGAATTTTTTACGGGTTCCATCTTCAGGATTCAGTTTCTGTAGACTGCCTATCTGGTCAACAAACCAGATATTTCCCTTCTCATCCCGAGAAATATCCACGGCGCTGCCTCCTTCCACATCTCCGATAAAATGAGTGAAGGATTTACTATCCGTATTCAACCGATCGACAAAAAGTGGTTCGAAAGTACTGGCACCCAGGCCGCTTCCTCCTCCTACCCATAAATTGCCCTGGGAGTCTTCGAAAATACTTTGTACTGTATTACCACCTAAGCTACCAAGGTTTGTAGGATCATGTTTGTAATTGATATAGTCCCCTGTTTTCGGATTCAGCTTTAAAATTCCACCATTACTTCCGTTCTCTGGAATCCATAGGTATCCACTTTGATCCTGTAAAATGGGCCCGCCCCAACTGCTATTCATTTCGGAGAAAAACCGTTTGTATTTCCCAGTTCGTGGATCACGCCGCAGTAAACCGTTTTGAGTACCGATCCAAAGATATCCTTCACTGTCAAGGGTAAGGCAATTTACAGCAAGGACAGGAGAGCCTTCGATGACATTATTGTCTATGACAGAATTTGTCTTACCGGTTTTAGGCTCATATCGAATCAATTGCGGGGATGCCAGGTCAAAACCTATCCAAATATTTCCAATATGATCCTTTACAACGGATCTCGCAATCCCACCAAGTGGAATTCCGGCATTTTGCCAATCGAAAAATGGAAACCGTGGGTCTTGGGTTCTTACTTTAAATACTTTCTTCCCATTGCCGCCGGATGCCAGCCATGGGACCCCTTTAGCATCCTGGAATGTTTGCCATAAATAATTAACTGTCAGATCTCCGTCACTTTTTCCAGCCTCAAAATGCCGGTTTTTACCGGTAGTTGGATTGTAGACGTTTAAACCGCCGGGAAAAGCAGTGATCCATATATGGCCGTCACGGTCTTCAGAAATTGAAGAAATGTGGCTTTCAACGGGCATTGTCACAGGCGTTGAGCCTAGTAAAAATGGTCTGGTCAGTTTATAAGGATTGCCCGGATCGTAATTCAAACGGGTAAATGTACCTTTTCCCCGGTCCATCAGATGCAAACCATCTCCACCTGTGCCCACCCAGAAATTGCCTTTACTATCCTCGAAAATAGCCCTCACCCTGTTGTCAATGAGGCTTTGAGGATTGTTTGGATCATGCATATACCGGGTGAAGGTTTCGGTTTTCGGATCGAAACGATTGAGGCCTCCAACAGAAACCTCCGTGCTGAAGAAAATATTTGTCCCTATCCAAAGCGTGCCCTGCTTGTCTACATACAAAGCCCGCACCTGATCGTACGAGAGGCTGAGAGTGTCCGTTGGATCATGCTTAAATCGCCTGAACTTACCTGTCTTTCTATTCAATCGATCCAACCCGGCATTTCCTCCCACCCAAATATTACCTTCCCAATCCTCAGTGACAACGGAGTTGGTGTTGCTGCTGAGCGACTCAGGATCGTTGGGATCGTGTTTATAGCGGGTAAAGGTTTCCGTTGAGGGGTCGAAAGAAGATAATCCACCATCGGTAAAATGCGCAATCCAAAGCATCCCTTTACTGTCTAGGAATATGTCTTCGCAATAGTTGCTTGCGAGGGAATTCGTATCAAGAGCATCATACAGGTAAGTGATAAAGCTTTGTCCGTCATACCGGTGGAGGCCCCCTTGCGAACCGAACCAAATAAATCCTGTACTATCCTGCAAAATCTTCTGGACACTATTGGCGATTGCACCTCCCGGCAGCTGAAAGACCTCAAAGTGTGGGTTAAAATCGGAAATATCATCAGGTAGCGTCTGCGCGGTCAGGTTCATGGCCACAATAAGAAAGAACACTAATAGTTTGTTCATTTTTTAAATCCTTTAAACAGGTAATTGAATAATAAACTCACACCCTTCTCCATTTTCACTCACCACTTTAATTTCCCCTCCGTGCGCATTGATAATATCATAACTCAAACTCAGTCCCAGTCCCGTTCCTGAACCGGTTGGTTTAGTAGTGAAAAACGGCTGGAAGATTTTGTCTTTTATGTTTCCAGGTGGTTTTATTTGATTGGTTTTTGAGTTCATAGGTTTGAGCAGATGCGGGAAAATAATTGACTTTGTGATTTAAAGCATATGACTTTATT
>JAHEMV010000434.1 GCA_024643455.1 Cytophagales bacterium | reverse complement strand
CATATTGATGTCCATGTTTTTGACTCACCAAAGGACACACAGGCACCTGATGCTGTTTTTCCAAACAATTGGATTTCTTTTCATGAAGATGGAAAAGTGATTATTTATCCGATGCTTACACCAAATCGTCGCATCGAACGACGTCAGGAGATCATTGTGGAAATCGGGAAAAAATTTCAAATAAAACAAATAATTGATATTTCAAAAGAAGAAGATAAAGGGCGAATCCTGGAAGGAACAGGCAGTATCATTTTCGATCATATCAATAAAGTAGCTTATGCCAATGAATCGCCTCGCACAAATAAAGATTTGTTTTTTGAATTATGCGAAAAACTAGAATATCAGGGTATATTTTTTAAAGCTGTTGATGAACAGGGAATGGATATTTATCATACCAATGTCCTGATGACCATCGGCGATGGATTTGCGATTGTTTGTAAAGAGTCTATTGATTTGGCGGATCGAGACAAAGTGATGCTTAGCTTGTTTGATAGTGGATTGGAGATAATTGACATTTCGTTTGAGCAGATGCGCCATTTTGCCGGAAACATGATTCAGCTTTCCAGTAAACTAGGGCACAATTACCTGGTGATGTCACAATCGGCTTTTGATATTTTAGTAGATGCGCAAAAAGAGATACTTAACAATTATGTCGATTTTATTATATCAGATCTACAGACAATAGAATCGGTTGGAGGCGGTAGTGCCCGATGCATGATTGCAGGTATCCACCTTCAAAAGAAATAATCCATCTCAGTTAATATATTCACTTTCCCACAACCTTTCATCGTGCAGTTAGTTTATTCCATAAAATAGCTGGAGATCAATGGATAAAACACAGGGAAGAATAATCAATAGTTACATTAAATACCTTTCTGAGCATCAAAAGCAGCCAAAATCCATAGCTGCATTTATGGAAGAACTTAAATTAAAGGAGGAGACGTTTTATAAATATTTCAAGAACTTTGAAAAAGTGGAGATTGAATTTTGGAAAAAACGCTTTGATGAAACGATAAAAACCATAGAAAAAGAAGAGGTTTATGCCGGATATTCTGTTAATGAAAAATTGTTGTCCTTTTATTATACCTGGATCGAAAATCTCAAGGAATATCGCAGTTATGCCAAATATGTGCTCAAGGAGGAGAAAATCTATGAACTGTATCCTTCATGTTTAGAAGCTTTCAAAAAAGGTTTTGATGAATATGTTTCAATGCTAGTCAATGAAGGTGTAGAAACCGAAGAAATTGCTTCACGCAAATTTATAACAGATAAATACGTTTATCTCCTGTGGTACCAACCGGTTTCTATATTGAAATTTTGGGTAAAAGATGAAAGTGAACAGTTTGAAGATACGGATGCTTTGATTGAAAAAACGGTCAATTTTTCATTTGACCTTATGCGATCCAATGGTTTGGATTCATTTTTTGATCTGGCAAAATTCCATATTCAACATTTTAAAATATGAAGGAACAAAATAGTATTCCCACAGGCAAAGTACAGCGTGCAAGTAAATTTATAAAAACAGGAGCCAGGATAGGGGGAAATTATGTAAAGCATTATACCCGCCAACTGTTTGATGAAGGAGCTGATAAAGCCATCTTGCATGAAGACAATGCCAAGGATATTTATGAATCATTGAGTCACCTGAAAGGAGGAGCGTTGAAAGTTGCCCAGATGATGAGTCTTGATCAGGGAATATTACCTGCAGCGTACCAGCAACAATTTACCCAGGCACAATATAGTGCTCCGCCTTTGTCATTTCCTTTGGTCTCCAAAACATTTCAAAACCTGCTTGGTAAAGGTCCTTTTGACTTGTTTGATTCTTTTACAAAAAATGCCGTCAATGCGGCATCAATAGGGCAAGTGCACCAGGCCATTTTGGACGGAAAAAAACTAGCAGTAAAAATTCAATACCCTGGAGTAGCTGAAAGCTTGAAATCGGATTTGAAAATGGTAAAACCTGTAGCAAAGTTGTTGTTCAATATCAGTGAAGCTGATATGGATTATTATATGACAGAGGTGCAGGAAAAATTGCTGGAAGAAACCGATTACGAACTGGAAGTAAAACGAAGCCTGGAAATTTCCAAAGCTTGTGCAAATTTGCAAAACATTGTTTTTCCAAAATACTATCCTGAGTTATCGTCTAGAAGGATTATAACTATGGACTGGATGGAAGGTTATCATCTAAATGAATTTCTTTTGACTAATCCATCACAGAAAGTAAGAGACAAAATCGGACAGGCATTGTGGGATTTTTATGACTTTCAAGTGCACATTCTGAAAACTGTACATGCTGATGCTCACCCAGGGAATTATATTTTCAGGAAGGATGGCACAATTGCGATTATTGACTTTGGATGTGTGAAAGTAATCCCTATGGATTTTTATCATAATTATTTTAGAATTCATGATCGAAGCTTCGCAATGGATCCCATTAAATTTGATAAATGGCTCTATGAGCTTTCATTTTTGAATAAAGAAGACACACCGCAACAAAAGCAATTGTTCAAGGGGTTGTTTCAGGAAATGATTGATTTATTAGGCAAACCTTTTCATTCCGATGAGTTTGATTTCGGTGATGATGCATTTTTCAAGAAAATTTATGACCTCGGGCAGCGCATTTCTACCTCAAAAGAAGTAAAAAAATCAAATGCGGCACGCGGTGCACGGGACGGATTGTATATCAATCGCACGTATTTTGGTTTGTTTCATATTTTGAATGGATTAAAAGCCCGGGTTTATACCAAAAGCAATACCTTTGCTCTTGCAAGTTAACATGAGCATTTTATGTGGAAATTAAACTTTTTTATTTTATTTCTAGCCCTGATGTACTTATCAGGATGCAGTGAATCCAGGCTCAATCAACGGAAAAAACATTTTCTTCATTTAGGGAATCTTTCATTCAAAGAGAAAATGTACCAGGATGCAATTCGATATTATCGTGAGGCAATTCAGGTGGATTCTTCCTTTGCCCAAGCGTGCAACAATCTTGGAATTGTTTATTTTAAAACCGGAAAGACCAAAGAAGCAATGGATGCTTACAATGCCTGCATTCTCTCAGATTCACTTTTTCTTGAGGCCTATTATAATCGGAGTAATGCAAACTACGAATTGGGGAACCTGGACGCTATGCTTCAGGATCTCAATAAAATCAAGAATACCTACGAACCAATAAAAGACATTTTGTTTTCAAAAGGATTGGCTTTTTATGGATTAAAAGATTACGATTCGGCCGATTATGTATTTTCAAAGGCACTTAAGCTTGATTCTACAAATGTTGAACTGTTTATAAACCTGGCTACGACCAAATTTTACAAAAAACAATACAAGGAAGCAGAAGATCTTGTGCTAAAAAGTCAACTGATTGATGCTAAAACACCGGCTGCATACAATCTGCTTGGGATGATTTTTGTAGAAAAAGGGCTTCTCCAGGATGCACTTGAACAATATAATGCTGGTTTAAAGTTAGAACAAAACAATGCGTTTATGCTGAATAATAGAGGTTTTGTGTATTTGGAGATGGATGACTTTGACCAGGCATTGCAGGATATCAATGCAAGTATTGTAATTAATCCAGAAAATCCATGGGCTTATCGTAACAAAGGGATTTATTATTTTAAGAAAGGGAAGTCTGATGACGCTGAAAGACTTTTGAAACAATCGATAGCAATGGAAAAAAGTATATTATTGAGCCATCTGTACCTGGGGAAATTATTTCAGCAAAAAGGAGATAAGATCCATGCTTGTGAAGCATTTAAAACTTCGATGGAATTAGGGGAACTTAAAGGAGAAAAAGCTTATCAGCACTATTGCCAATAAGCTTTTTCATGTTTGTCTATAAAAATTTTTCTACATCGGTGTATGGCAAGTCAAATGCCTGAGCAACCGCCTCATATACGACATCGCCATGGATTACATTTAATCCAAGTCTTAATTCACGATTTTCCTGGCAAGCCTTTTTCCATCCTTTGTTTGCCAATTGCAAAGCGTAGGGCAAAGTCGCATTGGTTAGGGCAACTGTTGACGTATAAGGTACTGCACCTGGCATGTTGGCCACGCAATAGTGAATCACTTCGTCAATAATAAAAATCGGATCCTGATGTGTTGTGGGTTTACAGGTTTCAATACAACCACCCTGGTCCACTGCGACATCAACAAGGACTGTTCCGGGGCGCATCTCTTTGAGCATATCCCTGGTGATCAAATGAGGAGCTTTTGCACCCGGAATCAATACCGCCCCGATAATCAAATCGTGGGTCGGAATTAACTCCCTGATATTGTATTCATTGGACATCAGTGTACTCACATTAGCAGGCATTATGTCTGACAGATATCTTAATCTAGGCAAACTCACGTCCATGATCGTGACATCGGCTCCAAGACCAGCAGCCATTTTCGCAGCTTGCGTACCTACAATTCCACCACCGAGAACCAGTACTTTAGCAGGATTTACGCCAGGTACACCACCTAATAGAATACCACGCCCAAGCATGGGTTTTTCTAAGTATTTTGCTCCTTCCTGTACTGCCATACGTCCTGCCACTTCCGACATAGGGATGAGCAATGGAAGGCTTCGGTCTGGTTTTTCGACTGTTTCATAAGCAAGACATATGGCTTTGCTTTTTATCATAGCTTCAGTCAAAGGCTTATATGATGCAAAGTGAAAATAAGTGAATACAAGTTGATTTTCCTTTATAAGTGGGTATTCCAATTCAACCGGTTCCTTGACCTTTATGATCATATCGGCAATATGATATACTTCTTCTATAGTGGGTA
>JAHEMV010000433.1 GCA_024643455.1 Cytophagales bacterium | reverse complement strand
ACCAGCAACCGTTGGTTTGATGCCTTTATACACTGGTTAGATGTTAATGGCTTTCTTACGGTCAGCTCCGGAAAGTAATGAGCGATTATTCTTGACGAATGTGAAGAGAAGAAATTGGTTGCCGAAACCATAAAAGCCATAACAGTGTAAATAAACTAGAATGTGCATGCCTTTTTTGAACAGATAAACACCATATAACTATGGCGAGCATCCATAGGGTTTTATCAATAATATCAAGCGCGGTCCCGGTCTGGTACTTCGGGGGATTAAAACGTCCCCAGCGCGCAGCGCTGCCAAAGGCAACCTGGCCCGCGCAGCGATTTAATCCCTGCGCATGCTAGCCGGGACATAATTTTCCAAAATCGCCATCTGATGTTGTTTTCACATGGACTGGGACAACTCCCCAATCAGGTTTCTTTCCCATTGTTTTTGAAGAACACATGGTAAAAAGCATAATAAATCGTAATTTATGGGACTTGAACCAACCGAATAACTAAAACGATGAAAACCGTATTATTAACCTTTGCTCTGCTTTGCGTTGGATTCCATGCGCAGGGGCAGCAAAAATCCATCAGGCAACCTGCCCTGAAAAGCGCTACCAATCTGAATCGAACCACCTTTATTCCTCTCTATACCGATACCCTGGTTTCCATACGATTGACGCGGTCGAAACTGAATGAGTTCAAAACGAATAACGTTGATTTGTCCGCGAAGGCTTCTGAATTGCTGGGCAATTATGCCGTAGTCCCTCCGGAGTCGAACCAACCGAAAATCATCAGTAAAAAAATCCTTGATGATGGCGGGATCGAAACCACCTATGCTGATCAGAGCAAACGCATCAAATATGAAGGGGGGATAACCACTATTGCCCCGGATGGTACGGAGATGAAAATGCTGTTTATGCAGACCCAGCCCTTTGAACCTCCCACAGATCCAAGCGATCCAGATATCGCGAAATACCTGATTATGATCCATGACGGGCTTTCAGAATCCCTGGCATCGTTGCTTGGACACGATACAGAAAGTATCACCAATTTTGAAAATGGAGATACCGGATTGACTATTTACCAGCAAATAAATCGGCGCATTGCAATCATTGATTACTTAATTGCTCAACCATGATATTTTACCATACCCATGTTACCCGATCAATCATAGTATTGCTCTTATGCACTATGACAGTATGGAGCTATGCCCAGACCCCACAAGACACCGTCCCTTCATCCGCAGAAAAGAAAGCCGTCAAGGCACAGAAGGACAATAAAAGCCTGGTGGATGATTTTATGAAAATGGAAAAGGATAAGCAAACCATCGGTGCCCCACAGGCCATCGCCGGGGATCAATATGCGAACGATGCGCGATTGGATTCGATCCGATTGGAAGCCTGGAAACAGTATTACGGCTACCTGACCAAGGGTTATATTCACCGGTCCAATGTTTTTTCCTGGCAGCTGCTTTCTTCGGTCATTATATTTTCTGTGGTTCTGTTCCTGGTTTTTGCAGGCATCTATTTTGCCTGGTTGCAGTTCAAGGCTGCCCTTCATGGAAAATCAGAAGATGCGACGCAGCTCAGCACCGAACTGAGTGCCTCACTGAAAGAAATTAAGGTGAGCTCGCCGGTGTTGGGAGTGATCATACTCGTTATATCCTTATTCTTTTTCTATTTGTACTTAGTATATGTTTATCCGATCCAGGAAATATTCTGATTTTTAATTCATAGCCCGGCGCAGCGCTAGTAAAGGACCGCCAGGGAAGATCATTATGATCGCTTTGAAAATAAGCTGTGGGCCTTTGCGCTTTGGAATGGAAAAATCCCTAGTTTACTGTCTTAAAAAAATTACTGATGAAACATCTTATAATTGCTGCCTTTAGTCTTTTGTCCTGGTCTGCTATTGCTCAACTCGAGCCGGTAAAGACAGGTGCCTACCACTGGGATGACTTGCCTGTAAAGCTAAGTACTGATCGGGAATTCAGGAAAATACTGGAAGGAACCTCTCCTCATTTTGACTATCTAGAAATGCATGCCACCACCCAATACGCACATGCTGTTCCAAGGCCTGCCCATGCCACGCCGGAAACCGAACAGCTCCTCCTCGTAAAAGAAGGCATCATGAAAATAACCATCGAAGGGCAAAGCACGATTCTTGGGCCTGGCGGTATCGCATTGGTGATGCCCAATCAGATGCATAGCGTCGAAAATGCAGGCGATTCCGCTCTGACCTATTACGTGATGCAGTACCGATCCAAAAAACCAATGAACCTGCAGCGGGGGATCGACGGAGGAGGGTCCCTGGTGTTGAATGCGGATTCGCTAGCGTTCAAGCCCAGTGCCCGAGGCGGTGGCCGTGCCTATTTTGATCGGGCCACAGCCATGTGCGAGCGCTTCGAAATGCACACTACAGAGCTGAACCTGAAAGGGCCGAGTCACAATCCGCACACGCATATCGAGACCGAGATCATCCTGGTGCTGTCTGGCAAGACTGAAATGACCATCGATGGCAAGGAATATACGGCCACTGTGGGCGATTTTTATTTTATTGATTCACAGTTGTTTCATGGTATTCGCAATGCCACCGATGAACCGTGTTCCTATTTTGCATTTAAGTGGAATTAATTTTTCAACTACAACCCTGCAAAGCTTTCTTTAAAAAAATTATCTCCGCCTTCTTATAGTTGTTCTTCTTCTCCGTGTGGTTGTTATAATTCAAAATACATCCAAAATGCAGCATGTCAGTTCCCTGGCGATCGTATTGGCTTATGGCTAGATCGTTCCCAACCATTTTAGTTATGCATAAATGATTCGATTTAGATAATCATTTTTGAATTTTCCATTTGGATCATATTGCTTAAGCAATTTCAGGAAATCGGGGAATCGTTCATATGAATTCTGAATGGTCCCTTTATTAATCGTGTAAAGTTTGCCCCAGTGTGGTCGAACTCCAAAAGGTGCCAGTACAGCTTCTATTTCCGGTAACAACTTCTGGACTTCTGGCCAATTTGGCTTCCATGTAAAATGAAATGCGACACTGTCGCGTTTGTAAAATTGGCTCATCCACAGGTTATCAGCAGCGATGGTCCTGATTTCAGAAATATATAAATAGGGTAAAATCTTCGTACCCAATTTAGCAATAGCACGCATGCCGTCTGCGGCATTGGCAATAGGAACAAAAAATTCTGATTGCAGTTCATCAACAGCAGAAGGCATCCCATTGATCTTAAAATGTGGTAACCGATCATACCAGGGCCCAACCACACCCATTTGTTCTGTACAGGATTCGGCGGAAAGATCAATGATCGGATGGATATTCTTTTGACACACCTTCCCTCCAAAAAATTCAGTCCCCAGGTCTTTTATGGGTTTATCAACGCGTCGTTTGATCCATACCTGATCGACAATATCATTCTGCCATGTAGTGAAAAGGCTTACACTATATCCACTGGACATGATCTCATTAAAATTTTCCACTACGGAAGCCAGGGGCAAGTCAAGGAACAGGTCCTGCCGTGCATCAAAGGCTGGTTGAATATCCAAAACCAATCGTGTGACGATTCCCAAACCTCCTAAACTGACTACAACGCCATCGAAAATATCCGGATTATTGTCCCGACTTAGATGGACAAGTTCACCTTCAACAGTACAAAATTCTATTTCCCGCAAAGCATTGGCCAGGCTCTTGTTCCCGGTTCCGGAACCATGTGTTCCGGTAGCACAAGCACCGGCAACAGTCACTTGTGGTAAGGAAGCCAGATTGTGTAACGCAAATCCATTTTCATACAATTGAGGCCCCAAATCTGCGTATCTGATCCCACCCTCCATGGTCACAGTATTTTTACTTTCATCAATAGAAATGACTTTATTCAATTTCCGGAGACTAATCTGGGTCATTGGACTATCAGCAATGTCATTATAGCTATGTGTTGAACCAAGCCCTTTTTTATTTCCTGCCTGTTTCACCATCTCCTGCAGTTCTTCAACGGATGCAGGTTCTGCAAGATTTTTTGCTTTGTAAATGATATTTCTTCCCCAGTTTCTGCGCCCAACTGCCGGACCCTGCGCTATTTCTTTTCGGGGTTCCGGAAGACAAGAAACCAATGGGGCCAGAATTGTACTTGTGATGGCCAGGGTAGAAGTTTTGACAAATTGTTTTCTCTTCATTGTGTTTGGGGTAGGTTAATTAACTTAGTGAAACAAATAATAATTCCTAAGATAAAAACTATTTGTTAAATAACCTCCAGGTGCGCCCCCATCAAGTTTTGGCGTTGAAGATGCATTGAAAGCGCTTGTGCATGCGGGTAGTAAGTATGCCAATAGACAAAATTGAAATCATTACTCCAGAATTACCGGTAAATGAGCGGTAAGATACCATAGGGTAAAAGAAATTTCATACCAAGTATATGGTAGTGATGCCTATTTCAATAAAAGCATTACCTCCGCCTCCTCCTCGTAGTACTTCTTCTTCTTGAGGTGGTGGAAATCCCAAATACACCCAAAATGCCACGTGTCAGTTCCCTGGCGATCGTATTGGCCAATGGACTTTTCATGATTTTTTCAAACGAAGCCTGTGCGGAAGGTTCGGGCCAGTCAGCTCTCGACGATCTGGAAGGAGTTTTTGGCGCCGCTTCTTCTTTTTGTTCTGCCGCGGCATTGATGCGGTCCACCAGGATTTCATGGGCACTTCTCCGGTCGATTTCCTGGTTGTATTTTCCGTTTAGATTGGAAAAACGCAGGATATCGTTGATCTCTTTTTCGTTTAGCACATCCATCCTGGAAAACGGC
>JAHEMV010000432.1 GCA_024643455.1 Cytophagales bacterium | reverse complement strand
AGATTTAAATATTTGAATTTTCAAATTGATTCTCACATTTTTAATCAGTCCTGAATTGCCTCAATATCAAGTCGTTTTAGTTGCTCGAGGTGCTCCTTCATTGCATTGAGCAGCACTGGGGAATGGCCTTGCCAAATGGTAATTTCGCCAACAACCTTAAACGGATGTTCTGAGCGATAGGACTTTGTTGGATTACCGGGAAATTTTTTGTCAGTTAAATTGGGATCATCCTCAATAGGTCCTGTTGGTTCTACTAAATAAATTCTTTCTCTTCCTTTACCCAGGGCAAGTTCAGCACCCCAAATAGCGGCATCCAAGGTTGCTGTCAGGTAGATATATTTTGCATTTTTTCTCTGTCCATAGTTTGAGTTTAGACCAATTTCAATAAAGTCGCCAATCTTTAGGTCGGCCTTTGTACCGTGAAAGAACGTTTGGGAGAAAGGACTTTGACTGGGTTCATTCGATTTGTTATCACTTTTGTTTTTCCCCATTGTCCAAATTTATTTGTGTTTGTTCGTCTATGACACTATTTGTAAATGGTGTGGCTAGCATACGTTTAAGCGCCAGAAACCATAGGCAGCGACCGTGTAAAAACTGTCTATAGAACGCTTAAGATAGTCGACAATGTATACTGTTGGGATAATTTTTTAATAGTCCTGAAAGTAATACTTCACTAGTATTACCTTCAAGTATTTTTTTAACTAAACTTAGATACCTACTCTCCAATCAGCACGCCATCCAAAGGTGTTAATTGCTTTTTCGCTAGAAAGTGATGCATCGCTTTCGGCAACATTATAGATTCCAGTCTGTCCTTTAGTAACAGCAATTTCAGCTGCCTTTGCTGCTGCTTCAACGTGTACAGAGGCAGGTGCGATGGGTGAATCAAAACCAGTTTTTGGCCCATATAAAAGTCCATAGCGCAGGACAATACCTTCAATTCCAGATTCAATTATTTGTCTTTCTAAATTTCGAACGCCCTCTGCTGTTTCTCCATATACAGGATGTGTAAGAGGCAATAATGCATCTTCTTCCACATGAGGAGTATTTCCTTCGTCATAAACAAATGAAATACTTTGTGCAATAATTCGCTTACATCCGGAATTTACAGCTGCATCAACCAAATTCTTAGTTCCTTCAGTTCTCAAACGTGCATTACGAACCAATGCCGCAGTCATTTCTTTTTCATCCAGAGCATAAGGAAGATCTGTAAGTTGGTGAATGACAACTTCTGGTTTTATATCGGCAAGAATATCTTTTAATCGTTTGGCATCATAAACATCCACAACAACAGGTTCCACACCCATTTCTTGAAGTATAAAAACCTTCTCTTTTGATCGAGTTGTTCCATACACCTTCCAGCCGTTTGCTACAAGCAAACGTGAAAGAACCTGACCAATTGCACCTGTAGCTCCTGCTAAAAAAATTGTTTTTGACATTATTGTGTTAATTTTTATTCTGAGTAACCTCAGATGTTATTTTAATTTTGTTTTACTATTACCTAACTCTCCGAATGAATTATTTTGCTTGCCAGTAGCATCGTTTAGGCGATACAATAGCTTCCTCCTTTTTTAATTGTTCCATAGCTTTGTCTACCACTTTTCGGTCCAGACCTGTTAATTCAACTATTTTACCTGCATTTAAAGGCGTTCCATCCTTTTTTATCGCTTCTAATACTTGTTCTTTAGCTTCCATATTCTTTAAATTCTACTTGTTTAGGAATTGATAATGCAAATCTAATTCCCTTAATTTTCAGAAAAATTAAACTGGTTTAAGAAAGTGGTTTGCTATTTCCTTTTCCGCAGTTCGCTAACATATTCGGGAGTAAGTCCGAGATAGGAGGCAACCATATATTGAGGTACTCGCTGAACAAAATCAGGAAATGAAGTGGTAAAATGATCGTAAAATTCTTCTTTAGACATTTGATACAGATACTTTATACGGAGCTGAGAGGCAGCCAGATTTTTCTGCATGATTATTCTAAAATATCGTTCTAATTGTGGCAATTCTTTGAGCAAATTATCAAATACATGAAAGTCTATTGATATGATTTCTGATGGTTCTATTGTTTGAATATAATACTCCGATGGTTTGTTATCCATAAAACTAAAAAAGTCAGTAAGCCACCAACCATCAAGTGCAAATTGCGTGATTTGTTCAGTTGATTTTGAGTTTATAAAATACATTCTCAGACAGCCCTTATCGACAAAATAGAGCGACCTGCAAACCTGACCATTTGAAAGCAAAATATCCTTCTTCCGAAAAGAATGTGATTTAGTGTATCTATTTAGTACTTGTACCTCATTTTCGTCTAAATCAACAAACTTTTTAATGTGCTCAATTAAGTTTGGATGCATGTTTTTAATTTATTAGTTGAGAAAAGAGAATTTATTAGCTGCTTTACCGTCAACAGTCCGGATTAAATCGTTGTGTGAGTTCAGCGAGTAGGGGATGTTTTAATCCACCGAAGCGAAAGGCCGGGACCACGCTTGAAACTATCGATATCATGCTATGGATGCACGCCATTGTTGTGTGGAGTTATTTATCTAATATTCTAGTTTTTAAATCCATTCTTTCGTGCAAAAACCTTGTTATTTCAACTTCATCGAATGAAATTATCCGATAAAATATAATATGACGATTAATTTTTAATCCAACAAATTTTTTGTTATCCCCTCGTAATTTTTCCCAAGATCAGGATTTTGAACAATGGTATTGCAGGAATCTATTAAATTGTTGTAATATTTATCAGCTTGGTTTTCTGACCAGTTTTCAAATGTATATTCCCAAATTTTTGATAAGTCTTCAACTGCTTGGTTGGTCAAGAAATAGCTAGGCATTCAGTTTCTTCTTGTTTGCTTTTAGGTTTTCAAGATGAATTTTAGGATTAAAATCATGTGCGATTCCACTATCAATTCCTTCTTGTATTGCGCTTCTTAAATCATTTATTTTATTTTCCTCATCTTCTAAAAGCCTTAGTCCAGCACGTATCACTTCACTAACATTTTTATATCTACCTGTTTTAATTCGACTTTGAATAAACTCGTCGAAATAATTAGTAAGCATTATGGAGGTATTCTTGCTCATATTTTTGATTTTATTTAAAGTACCAATAATTGGTATAAACCGCAAGTGTTAATAACTTGGATAACGCACAACAATTTCTGGCTTTGCGCTCGGGCGGGTTTCGGAGTAACTTGAAGTTGCCACGTGAACCCACCTGACGTAGAACCTGTGTTATCGGCATCACCGCAATCTGTCTACTTAGTTTCAAAGTCAGAAGTTCATACCTGACTTTTTCTGAAAGGATTAATTATTTTCACTGTCGTATTATTGAGTCAAGTTAATTTTTTGTCCGCTCGTAATTTTTTCGTTTTCTGATTTTAATTCCATTCCTTTCTGCAGGATTTTTTCAAACACTACTGCACCTGCTGCAACTACAATAGAAGCAAAAATAATTACAATGCTTAACGCAAGAAAACCAGCAGGGTCGTCTTCTTTATTATGAAATATCCTTATGTATAGTCCTGCCATCCCAATTAAAATGCTAAATATGATTGCGCAATGTTTTATACTTCTTAAAGCTCTCACCGGGTTTGGTGAAAACTCTTTATTTTGTCCGATATATCCGAGTAATTTGAACACTTTATACAGTGCAACAAAAAAAACGACTGAAGTTGCGTATCCATACAAGATGAATGGGTCTAAGTAAATGCTGAATAGATCTAAGTTTTCGGCCCTCCCTTCAATCAAGGGAAGCCGAATCATAATGGCAAGTGCCACAATACTGATTAGCACGATGACTGCCTGAAGAAATACTGTTAATCGTTGTTTCATAATGTTCTTTTTATTGTTAGGGGCACTTGATATTAACTCCGTCAAGCAGTTGCCGACGGTTTGAATATGGTGCCTTTGGCATTTTATTACGCCAAATTTTCAGTTTACCTCTATGGTTGTATATTACGATCATCTTCATTTTTAGCACTATCTGCCAAATGCACTATATTTTTTGTTGTGTGGCGTATTCTTTGCTTTTCCAATTATTCGATTGTCAATTAAATATAATGGAACAAGAATTGAAATATAAGCGAGCAAATCCCATAAGTCGAAGGTTGATGTATAAATCTTAAAATACTGCAATGTTTCAATTCCAAAACACACTATTAAGAATATTGCCAAAGTCCTATTTGGCGTAAAAAATCGTGTCCAAATATTGTCCGCATGCGCAGTGTATAATCCTCTAAATAAAATATAATTCCATGCGGGACCAGTCATGTCTAATACATAACCTTTCCAAAATTTTCCAAAATCAATCCAAATCGTTGACAATCCTAATACTCCAAAAGTTACAAGTGCTATTGCCCAATATGGTGCATTTCTATTATGTTTTTCGTTCATTTTTTTCAACTTGCAGTTGTTCGTTAAGGCAGATAGTTTACAAAGCTAAAGGCGCATCCTTTACGCTAAGTTTGTGCTGAACAGTATCGATTTTTCTTTTTTTCTAATATCTTTTTCATTTTTCTAATTGCCCATAACAGTAAAGTATAGGCGTAGTGCGGGATTAGAATGCTTACACTTTCCACTTTGCTTATTAGTTTATCTGTTGTTTTTAATTTCGTTTTAGCACTTTTGCCTGCATTATTTATAGCCAAATTTTGTGTAACCTTTTTTATTCTAAATGTTTAAATTCCACATCAATATCTCCTTCACCCAAAACAGCAATAAGTCCGTTTGGGGTTTCTATTTTTCCAATTTTGGTGTAACGATAGGAAGTTTTAAACTC
>JAHEMV010000431.1 GCA_024643455.1 Cytophagales bacterium | reverse complement strand
GACTATGTATTGGTCTCTGATGAGACACAGAATTATTGGTATTTCTATTTGCAAGACAAGCTTAAAATCACTTGCTTTTTAACGCTGCCTTGTCAAGATAGGATCAGGATATAATCCTAAACCACCTACGGCTCATTCATTTCCGCCATCTGCTCGATATACTTATGGGCAATACATTGGATTAGACAAATTTGAGTGTCCTATTTAATCCTAATAGTATTCAGCTTTGTCTTTACAAATTCCATTTCGTACAATAATTTCTGTAAACTTTTAAACCTCAATTAACATGAAAAATTCTTCGATTGGCAACCCTGCTCTGCAAAACAGATCGGTATGTTCAAACCGATTAAAACTTTCTTTCGGCATTTTTATGCTTTTCGCTTGTTTTTTTACTGCGTGTGAGCGAGATGAGCTACGTCCTGAGAAAGAAATATCAACTCGATCTTGGCAGTCGTCTGGTATAGTCCTCGCCTGGAATGAAAAGGCAGCTGAATTATTAAATTGGCACACTAACCTAGGTCACGATACGCGTCGATTTGCTATCACTCAAATAGCGGTACATGATGCGCTTAACAGCATTGACCCTAAGTATCTGAAATTTGGAGAGAAGCCTCCTAAGCCATCGAACACGAATGCGCCCATCGGCACAGTACTTAACGACATTAGCCTTTATCCCGGTTACAATCTTACGAGGGATGACTTTAACGCAGCCGTTTCTGCAGCAAGCTATGCGTCCGGAAATCCTGATGCGGCAGTGACTGGTGCCGCCTTCGAAGCGTTGCATTGGGCGATTGATGATATTGTTGAATACATTAATAGACTACCTGCAGCTATTCGAGGTCCTTTCGGTGGATTCAATGCAACTTCTTATCATCAGCAAATCGATGACTTGGCCGAAGAAATAATGAATAACATTTCCGGACCGGGCAAAGACAATGGATGGTATCTCGGGGTTTTAGCGTCAAGAAAAATTATTAAAAATCGTATTAACGATGGAAGCAATACTATAGATATAATTACTGCTTCACCACCAGACGGAATGGAAGATGGTCAATTCCGTGCTGACTATTACAATATGCCACCGGCACTTGGGAATATAAATAAGTTCCTGACAGAATATGGCACAGTAGATCCATTTGTAATTATGACAGGCCCAAATAACCCATTTGGTCAACACGGACCAATCTATCCCAACTCAAATCAATTTAATACGGACTGCGACGAAGTTGAAGAGAAGGGCACCAAGGCATACTATGATTCTCGCTCACCGAATGAGCAAAATATAATTGACTACTGGTCTTATCTCAATCATCCTATTTTATGGAATAATTTTGCAACAGAAATTATAAAGACAAAAAATAAAGATGCGTGGGAAACGGCGCAAATATTTGCACTCATTCATACAGCCATGGCCGACGCCGCTATTGTGATGTTCCAGGATATATACTCGTATTATCATTGGAGACCGATATCGGCAATAAACAAAAAACGTAATGGGCACCCACTTACAAACAATAAATGGACGCCCTACCTTCCCACTTCGAGAGTGCCTGAATATCCCTCTGGTTATTCAATATTAGGAGGTGCAGCCGGTGAGATCCTTAAAAAGATTTTGTCGGATAATATTAATATTTCGGTTTATTCAAGCAAATCGCCCACCTCTCCTATTAATTACACCAAAATATCACAGGCTGTAACGGATAATGCGATTACAAAAATAAATTGCGGTTGGAATTTTAGAAAATCTACAATGGACGGCATAAAACAGGGAGAAAAGATTGGTAAATATGTCTATGAGCATGAATTTAACAATTGATCGACATAAAAATATTTCCGAGGCTGTTGACGACAATGCATTTACAAAAATAAACTGTGAATTGAACTTTCCATTATCTGCAGCACAACGTATTGAAGAAGGAAAGGACATTGGAAGGCATGCGCTACTCACCATGTATAAAAAGAGAAATGGAAATTCGTATACGTCGGGCCATTATAAATCTTTTTGCTGAAGAATGTTCTCTATCCTGCATCGAATCAACTTGATATCCCGAATCTGGATCCGGGATGGTATGTCCTACGTATTTACGATGGAGTTAATTGGTATTTAGCAAGAATAGTAAAATTTATAGGATCATGAAAAAGTTGTTTTCCATTTTTATTCCGCTGATATTTATCTGCACAGCAAAAGGTCAAAATGTGGGTATTGGAACTTCAACCCCGACGGCCAAACTGGAGGTAAATGGTACATTTAAATTAACTGATGGCACAGAAGGTGTCGGCATGATTCTCACCAGCGATGCCACCGGTCTTGCCAGCTGGCAGCCTCCTCCACCGCCATCTGAGGATACGACAGATTATCCTGAGGTACATATTTGCTGCAGTATCTGGATGATTAAAAATCTGGATGTTGACCATTATAGAAATGGAGATACCATTGCGCATATCACTGACGCTGATGAATGGGCAGCGTTGACTACAGGGGCCTATTGCTATTATGATAATGACTCGGCCACCTACGCAGCCATTTATGGAAAGCTCTACAATTGGTATGCTGTCAACGACCCCAGGGGATTAGCTCCGGAGGGATGGCATATTCCTACTGCCTCTGAGTGGACAAGTACAGTGGATTGTCTTGGAGGGGCATCCATTGCAGGCGGCAAAATGAAAGAAATAGGTACAATGCATTGGTTCTCCCCTAATACAGGCGCTACCAATGTGAGTGGATTTAAAGGACTACCTGGTGGCAATCGTCACAATGGATTCACTTTATTAGGTATAAGAGGCGATTGGTGGACTTCTACTGAGGATACATGGATCGAAGACGCCTATTGTTTCGGTATGTTCTATGGCGATCAAAATGTTCAAACGGAAAGTATTGGTAATAGGCATAATGGCCTTTCAGTGCGTTGTGTCAAGAACTGACAGTGTTCTGGTTAGATAATTTAATACTAATGCTTTGCACGCTACAATTAGTTGAAAATAGATTAGGCAGAACAGAGCGCTAACAAAAAAGTTATTTGCTTATATCGGTTTTGAAATCAATAGGCACATCGAAAGGATTACGAATATGGACTACAGAAAACCTTTAGACAAAGACCTAAATGCCACCATGCTTCATAAATCGCAGTAATAATCGATTTGAAAAATACAAGTCAATGCCAAAATTGATATCACATTACTAACCACAAAAATTTAAACCATGAATAACGATTTAGTTTTGTACTGGAATGAAACGGCAGCCGAACTGTTTAATTTACATACCAATCCGGGGTCTGATGCCCGTCGCTTTGCCATCGTTCAGATAGCCATCAACGATGCGATCAATACCATCCGCCCGCCCCATGACCGCTATGCGTACCAGGGAACAGTGACGCCAAATGCCTCCCCAGAGGCAGCCATCAACAGCGCTGCGTATAAAATACTTTACTGGGCAATCGACGATATCATTTCGTACAGAAAAAAATCAGTATATGAAGGATTCCCTCCATTTCCTTTTAACGATGAAGGTGCGTATCAAAAAATTCTTGATCGTTTTAAAGCTAAAATGAATGAAATTCATGATAGTTCAAAAAAAGAGCTTGGATGTGAAATTGGTAAGAATGCTGCGCTGGCGATTATCGCCTGGAGTAAAAGAGACACCAACTATAAAAATCTTAAAATACGTACCAATATACCGCCGGATGGTACTGCAGATAATATTTTCAATGGAAAATATTATACAATGCCGAATGCAACGCCGCCGTTGAATTTGACGCCTGATTACAATAAGCTGGTGGTAGGGTTTGGTGATGTAAAACCTTTTATCATTCCATCCCCAACAAGTTTCAGGCGAACTTTGAACTATGACCTTATGAATAAAAATGAGGTGAAAGATCATGGCACTCTCGCCCATTATAACACGCTTTCGCCATCAGAAAAAGATAAAATTGATTACTGGTCAAACCTCAAACAACACATTGTCTGGAATAATTTTTCCGTATCACTTATCAAGAGCCGTGTGATGAATGCGGAGAAAACGGCTAGACTACTCGCCATCATCCATGTAGCCATGGCAGATGGTGCCATCTGCATGTTTAAGGATGTATATCATTTTATGCATTGGCGACCTGTCACTGCCATAAATTATCCTCTAACTACTCCGGTATGGGCATCCTATAAGTTAACCCCCAGAGTACCGGAATTCCCATCCACCTTTGGCATTTTAGGCGGTGCGGTCGGGGAGATACTGGAAGCAGAAATCCCGGGAAATATCAATATTGATCTGATGCATACCTATCCAAACGGGACGACCACTACGCTTAATTACACCAGCATTTCGAAAGCGGTGGAAGACAATGCCGTGACCAAAATAAATTGCGGTTGGAATTTTAAGGAAACTGCTTTACAAAGTATCGCACAGGGCAGGGAAATTGGTGCTTATGTTTTGGCCCATATGTTTTAAATCTAAGATTAGATTTCATCGAATAAGTCAACACGCAAACTGATCAAAAAAATTACCGGGCATGTAATATGAAAAATATTTTCCTTCTATTCGTTGGGCTTTCTTTTGTGATCCGGGTTAATGGGCAGAGTATAGGAATTGGAACTGAAACACCTTCACCATCTGCTCTTCTGGAGGTCAGCAGTACCACGCAAGGATTTCTACCACCTCGGATGACAAAAGAGGCGCTTATGGCGATTGCGTCCCCGGAAATGGGACTTATCGTTTATTGTACAGATTGTGGTGGTGGCGAATTGGTCATCTATAGTGGTGTCTATTGGAAAAACATCAATGGAGGACCGATAA
>JAHEMV010000430.1 GCA_024643455.1 Cytophagales bacterium | reverse complement strand
ACGCTTTGCTGTACCAAATCACGAACCATGCTTTCAACATCCCTACCCACATATCCAACTTCTGTAAATTTTGATGCCTCTACCTTCGTAAAAGGAGCTTTTGTGATTTTTGCAATTCTTCTTGCTATTTCCGTTTTACCAACGCCTGTAGCACCGATCAATAATATGTTATTGGGAATGATGTCACCTTTAATTTCCGTTTTTACATTCATCCGACGCCAACGATTTCGCATAGCTATAGCAACATTTTTTTTGGCGTTATCCTGGCCGATAATATATTTATCCAACTCAAGTACAATTTGTCTTGGAGTCAAATTACGCTCTTCAAATTCTTTCATTTATATATTTTTGTGCCTTAATAATTTGGCTTTTGTTTAATCGGATGTGTAAGCTATTTAATGTTTTGTTTTATTAATTAGATGAAATAGTGCTTACTGGTTCATTAATCTGAAAAATCATGGGGTTTTTAACCTTTTCATTCAGTAAAGCGACCTCGATTACTTCATCAACTGTTTCCACATAGTGTATCTTCAATGATGAAAGATATTTAGCATCAATTTCCTCAATATCCTTTTTATTTTTCTTACATAAAACAATCTCTTTGATACCTGCTCTTTTTGCCGCAAGAATCTTTTCTTTAATTCCGCCAACAGGCAGAACCTTTCCTCTAAGGGTTATTTCTCCAGTCATAGCAAGCTTTGCCTTGACTTTCCTCTGTGTAAATACAGATGCCAGAGAAGTGAACATGGTAACACCGGCAGATGGCCCATCTTTTGGGACTGCTCCTGCAGGAACATGAATATGTAAGTCATAATGCTCAAAAACCCTATAATCAATCCCAAGTTTGTCTGCATTTGATTTTAAATAGGACAATGCGGCCATAGCTGATTCCTTCATTACATCTCCTAGTTGACCAGAAAGGGTTAATTTACCTTTTCCTCTGTTAAGGCTGGATTCTATAAACAATATTTCTCCACCAACCTGAGTCCAGGCCAGGCCAGTAACAACACCAGAAGTGTGATTGTCCTCATACAACTCTTTGTCAAACCGTTCCGCACCCAAAATATCCCTTACTTTTTCCGGGTTAATTCTTTTTTGATACTCATCTTCCATTGCCACTGATTTGGCCACATATCGAATCGTCTTTCCAATTAATCGCTCAAGATTCCTTACCCCCGACTCCCTGGTATAATTTTCTATTATCTTTACGATAGCTTCATTGGTGATGGTAACATCTTTGGCTTTTAATCCATGTTCGCTTAGTTGCTTAGGTATTAAATGCTTTCTTGCTATCTGTACTTTCTCCTCCAGGGTATACCCCGTCAACTCAATGATTTCCATCCGATCTCTCAAGGCTGGTTGTATTGTATCCAGAGTATTTGCCGTGGCTACAAACAATACATTAGACAGATCATAATCCAATTCAAGATAGTTGTCACTAAAAGTATTATTTTGCTCTGGATCGAGTACTTCCAAAAGAGCTGAAGACGGATCTCCACGGAAATCAGTACTTACCTTATCTATTTCATCTAACACAAATACAGGGTTAGCTGATTTGATTTTTTTGATGTGCTGAATAATTTTGCCAGGCATAGCGCCTACATAGGTTTTACGATGGCCTCTAATTTCAGCTTCATCATGTACCCCCCCTAAAGACATACGTACATATTTCCTGTTCAATGCTTTGGCTATGGATTTACCCAGGCTTGTTTTACCAACACCCGGAGGTCCATATAAGCATAATATAGGCCCTTTAAGGTCATTTTTTAACTTCCGTACAGCTAAAAACTCAATGATCCTATCCTTTATTTCTTCCAATCCAAAATGATCCCTGTCCAGAATTTTCAATGCCCTTTTTAAATCGAAATTATCTTTAGTGAAGTCATTCCAAGGTAGATCTATCAAAAACTCAACATAATTCATGGCAACAGGATATTCTGCAGCAGCAGGATTCATCCGCATGATTTTTTCACATTCCTTATTAAAATGTTCTCTTACTTCTGTTCCCCACTTTTTTTTCTTTGCCTTTTCTTTAAGCAAATTCAATTCATGATCAGGGCCCTCATTTCCTAATTCATCCTGAAGAATTTTTATTTGTTGCCTAAGAAAATAATCTCTCTGCTGTTGATCAATATCCGTATGGACTTTATTTTGGATCTCCTGCTTCAATTCAAGCATTTGGATATCCTTCATCATGTATTCCAGCAACAAAGTAGCTCTTTTTGCTCCATTGTTAATTTCTAAAAGTTTCTGCTTAATTTCTACATCAGCACTAAGATTAGAAGATAGGAAATGAGTAAGAAAACTAGGACTATCAATATTATCGATTGCTATTTGAGCTTCCTGAGGTATCTCTGGATTGAGTTTTAATATTTTATTAGCAGAGTCCTTTATGGACTGTAGAATAGCTTTTGTTTCTTTTTTATTCTTTGAAGGAAATGTATCGTCCAGATAATTTACTTTAGCCGTCATAAAAGGCTCTTCCTTCACTTTTTCTATAATTTCAAAACGCTGCTTCCCTTGTATAATTATAGTAGTATTCCCATCAGGTAATACGAGCATTTTTACTATTCGGGCAACCGTTCCAACCATATAAAGGTCATCAAAACCAGGCTCTTCCTTTTTATTATTTTTTTGTGCGACAACACCAATGATCCTTTCTCCACGATAAGAATTTTTTACTAACCTTATGGATCTTTGTCTGCCTACTGTGATTGGAATAACAACTCCGGGGAATAATACTGTATTTCTAATTGGGAGGATCGGCAATAGATCTGGTAATTGATCAGCGCTTATTCCTTCATCATCATCAGGAGCTATCAATTGTATCAATTCTCCAGAATCTTCGTCATTGAAACTGGAAAATGTGAGTGATGTGGCTAGTTCCTTCTTTTTTCTGCTCATATACTTATATCCCCTGCCATATTGGCACATTTAAAACTTCATTTATAAAAACTTTTTAATGGGTCAATAGCTATGCCAAAATACATAGAGGCAAAATGAATTTGGTTAAAAAATAAATTTATGACATATTTAGCGCATTAATTCCCGAACTCTAATTTTTTTATTTTCCTTAATGAACCTGAGCAGACTCTTTATCTGTACATTTTTTCTAATCCTATTGATTGGTGTGAATGGTGTCTGCCAAAAAAAAGCTAAAAAATCCAAGAACATAAAAAAAAATACGCCTGAACAATTTGAGAATACAAAAACTGAGGAAATCTTCCGATTTAAAAATGTAAATAAAGTTGCCTTCTATCAAGATGAAAAAGCACTGCAACGTATTGAGTTGAAAGAGAACGCTCAGGATTGGGTAGATTTATATAAAGAATTGGGAAGTTATATCGCCAACTTTGGAATTCAGAATTTTTATAAGGACACCTACTTACTTTGGAGATATGCCAAACTTACAGAATTGTATGGTAACATGGAAGATGCTAAAAATTTGTACAAGCTGGTTTTAAAACACAGTCGCGACGACCTGGAGCTTGAACGACTCGAAATATATTACGATTCTATTAGCAAAAAAGAACTCGAAAAATATGTGCCAATCGATTATTATTATGAGTTGGTAGATTACCGCCGAAATGTTGATACACTTAGCCCTCCACGGGGATGGCAAATTAACATGGGTCACTTTATCAATTCTGAGTATTCTGACTATGGCCCGTCTCTGGCCATTGACGATAAAACGCTAGTTTTTACATCAAAAAGAAATATCATACCCAGTGGTCTTGATACTAAACAAAATGAGGATATCTTTTTCAGTACCACAGAATATGACCAATGGGATTATGCAAAGCCAATAAGTGAGCTAAATACCATTTATAATGAAGGATCAGTTTGTTTGAGCAAAAATGGTAAAACGTTGTATTTTGCCCGCTGTGATGCTCCTGACTCATATGGAAATTGTGATATTTATGTGTCCTTATTGCAAGAAGACAGTACCTGGGGAAGGCCTGTGAATCTTGGAGTAAATGTTAATAGTCGATCCTGGGATTCTCATCCAACGCTCAGTCATAACGATGACACGCTTTATTTTTCTTCAGACCGAATTGGTGGATTTGGGATGGCTGATATTTATTTTTCCGCAAAGGATAAAAATGGGAACTGGTCTCCAGCACAAAATATTGGCCCAATCATCAACAGCCGTAACAGTGAAGTGAGTCCTTTCATTCATCCATCATATCAAATCCTATATTTTAGTTCCAATGGATATATATTAAATTTTGGAGAGTTTGATATTTATAAATCATCAAAAAAAAATGACATATGGCAAGAAGCCGATAATATAGGACCTCTTGTTAATGGCACAGGTAGTGAGTTTTATTTTACCATCGATTCTAAAAGTAAGATTTTATTTTATGCAAGGTCCATCGAAAACGACCTGAACAACTTGGATTTATACTCCTTCCCTTTACCCATGGGAGCGCAACCAATGGCAACTACTAACTTGTATGGCTCTCTGCTAAATTCTAATACCGGAGATCCATTTGAGCGAGGCATTGTGTCAATTATTGATATAGAAACAGGAATAGAAGTGGCTCCACAATTTTTAAGTAAGGATGGGAAATTTAATTTCAAACTCATAAACAATAAACAATATTTGATGATCATTCAGGGTGATGAGTTTTTCAGAATTGAAGAGCTTTTCTTTTTGGATTCTGATATGGAACTAAATATGGTAACAGAGTCAATTACAAGTAGGTTAAAATTTGAGACTATTGAGTTTGAAAATGGATCTGCAGAGTTAAAAACAAGTATGTATAAGGATCTGGATAAATTATC
>JAHEMV010000429.1 GCA_024643455.1 Cytophagales bacterium | reverse complement strand
CGAATTGGTAAAAAACGATATACATTGTCGCAAATGGAACTGTAATACCTTCCATCCGTGGCTCCAATAACTAAATTCGGCACGGTGATAACTAAAGGAAATACTTCCTTGATCGATTGATTAATGATATTAAATCCTTCAGTTGAGGTACTGGAAACGTTGCTTGGCTCACTTTGAAAATCTTTGATTGTAGTACGGATGCGTTCGTCGTTTATTATTTCTTTGACTCGTGTAGTCACCTGCTCAATGGTTGTGCCTGGTAATATTCTGAAATTAATGGTAGCCATAGCTTGAGTGGGTATGATATTGTCTTTTATCCCGCTATTGAAAATTGTTGGAGCCATGGTAGTCTGAACCACCGCTCGGCCAGGGCCTGATTGCTGGTAAATTCTAAGGATAATCGAACGGAATAAACGATTATTAGCAAAAACAACTTTCTCCTGAAAACGCATTTCTGGTCCGACATATTCTAAAAATTGTTGAACCGGTTCTGTTATTTCTGGAGGAAAAGGGTTCGCTTCCAAATTAGTAATGGCCCTCGCAATAAGTTCGATAGCCGTTTCAGCATTTGGCATCATGGAATGTCCACCAGGTAAAGTAGTTGATAAGGTTAAGGAAGCAAAACCTTTCTCAGCGGTACCGATAAGTGCTACATCCGTCAACACACCTGGGACCAGCCCTTGCGTAATGGAAAACCCCTCGTCAAGGACAAACTCCGGTTCGATACCTTTGGTTTGCAGGTGTTGAGCTATAGCTTTGGCGCCATTTATCCCTCCAATTTCTTCATCACAACCGAAAGCTAAGTAAATCGTTCTCTTTGGCTGGTATCCATTGGCAATTAAGTGTTCTGCAGCTTCAAGAATACTTATGACGCCAACTTTATCATCCATAGCCCCTCTGCCCCAAATGATTTCATCGCTTATTTCACCTGAAAACGGAGGAGCAGTCCAGGAACTTAAATCTTCTTCACCTACTGGAACGACATCCATATGTGCAGCCAGAATAACAGGTTTTAATCCAGTATTTGATCCTTTCCAGGTATATAAAAGACTGTACTTGTTGATCTTTTCACTGACCAGATTTTGATGCACTAAAGGATAGGTAACTTTAAGAAAGTTAGAAAAATCCAGGAATGGGATAGAATCAAATTCAGCAGGATTTTCATAAGAAATGGTCTTTATTTTTATTGCATCAGATAAATGTCCGGCGACAGAATCACTGATTGGGAATTTTGCAACGGGTTCATAATTGACCTGCTTTGAATTAAAAGTAAAGGTGTTGAAAAGCAGATATCCCAAAAAAGCGACGAGGATAAAAATAATTACTGAAAGGATCTTTTTAAACATGATTTAAAATTGAAATAAGATTTGAGCAAATTTCACTAATTCCTGGACAATAATTCAAAATGAAACGGGAAATTACTCAGATAACCTTGATACCTTAGCCTTTCAAAAATTTTGATCCGTTTTACAATAATTAAAATTCAAATGATACGAACTGCTTTCTTTCTTTTTTTAATCTTGATTTACCATGCTGATTTTTGTTTTGCACAAGCCGACGTAAAAGATATAGAACAATACATTAATAATGTCAGGCAGGAATGGGGAGTGCCTGGTATGGCAGTAGCAATTGTAAAAGATGGGAAAGTGCTTTCGAGTCGGGGGTATGGCGTTTTGACTGAAGGTGAAAAGCAAAAAGTCGATGAAAATACCCTTTTTGCCATTGCTTCCAACACCAAGGCATTTGTCGCTTCGGCACTTGGTATTTTGCAGGATGAGGGCAAATTGCATTTTTCAGATCCTGTTCAGCAGTATATTCCAGAATTTCAATTGTATGACAGCTACGCTTCCCATGAAGCTACCGTAGAAGATTTGCTTTGTCATCGTCTTGGTCTCGGTACGTATAGTGGTGATGTGATCTGGTATAAATCTGATTTTACAGACAAAGAAGTAATAGATAGGATCCGTTACGTACCTCAAGCATATAGTTTCAGGGCGGGCTATGGATATTCAAATCTTATGTTTATCACTGCAGGAGAGGTGATTGGCAGGACAGCTGGAATGCCTTGGAGTCAATTCATTAAAGAGCAATTTTTTGTTCCATTGGATATGAATAGAACCATCACCTCAACAAATGACTTAGAATCCATCGGGAATTATGCTTCTCCGCACAAATTAGTGGATGCCACCAATCTCCCTATCGAGTGGGTAAACTGGGACAACATGGGTGCTGCAGGTGGCATTATTTCTTCTTCAGAGGATATGTCCAAATGGTTGATGTTTCAATTGAATAATGGCATCTGGAAAAGTGATACCATTTTAAATCCTGAAACACAAAATATCCTTTGGACACCACACAATAATTACACAGTGAGTAGTCGTGCCAGAAAAGTAAATCCGGGCACCAATTTTTCTGGTTATGGATTAGGGTGGGGTGTGAGTGATTTTTATGGAAATAGGCTAATAACCCATGGTGGAGGCTATGATGGGATGTATTCACAGGTGGCGATGATTCCTGAGCTACAGCTCGGGATCGTGATCCTGACCAATTCAATGACAGGAATAGCCACGCCAATTCGAAATTATGTTTTCAATTCGTTTTTAGGTAAAGAACAACAGGATTGGTCCGCGATGGCTCTTGAAAAATCAAAGCAAAAAAGCAAAATGGAAAAGGACATTGAGAACAGGAAAAAGGAACGGGTCTTAAATACGAAGCCTACTTTTGATATCGGGGATTACACTGGGAAATACCATACGGAGATGTTGGGTGATTTGGAGATTCTATTGGTCGATAACCAACTCGTATTAAAATTCGAACATGCTCCTGATCTTTCTGCAGTATTGGAGCATTGGCATTACGATACCTGGGAAATAAAATGGGATAAAGTTCATGCCTGGTTTGATTTTGGGACAATCCAATTTAAATACAACAACATGATGAAAATCACCGGTTTTGAATTTGACGTGCCAAACAATGACATTTTTTATGATGAGTTAATGGTTAGCAAAATGGATTAAATAAGTTCTGATCACTTACCGCTTATCAAATTTCCATTGATATGCTATTTTAAAATGAGTAGATTATACTAGCACAATTTGATAGTTAAAAGAGGGGTTTACCATGCTTTTAAATTCTAAAATATTTTTCAGCTATCTCATTTTAATATTAGCAATCTCATGCCGGTCAGGACCTGAAAACATTGTTCCGGAAAATGGATACAAATGGCCTGATAATAATAGGTTTTACTGGCCTACAGCAGAATGGCAATCGGAACAGATGGAAAACCATAATATTGACCCTGCCAAAATGAATTTGGCAAATCAATTTGCATCAGATGATCCTTTATCCAGAGCCTTGCTGGTAATCAAAGATGGGTATGTGGTTTTTGAAAATTATTATGGAGATGGTGGAGTAGATCAAAGTACCAATCTCTGGTCTGTTACAAAAAGTGTCAGTTCGGCACTTGTTGGTTTACTTATTGACGATCATTCCATTAATTCGACAGATCAGTTAATGGCTCAATTGATACCGACATATCCAGAATTTGATAAAATAACTTTAAAACATGTACTTACTCAAACTACTGGACTTTCCTGGATAGAAGAAGGTCCTCTTTGGGTTGACTGGGTTTTTTCAGAAGATTGGGTTGCATCGGCGCTTGCTCGTGGTCAGATTAATGAACCTGGTGAAAAGTTCTTTTATAGCTCTGGTAACTCACATTTTTTGACATCATTGGTTTATTATACAACGGATACTTTCCCTGGGGAAATAGCCAAGAAACAGATTTTTGATCCTTTAGGGATACCATTTGAAGTTTTAGATCCACCTATAATTTATAGCAATTGGGATGAATATAGGGAACCGCTGAAGCAAACATGGAGAAAAGATACAAAAGGAATAGAAACAGCAAGTTTTGGACTTTACCTGACTGCCAGGGACATGGCAAAATTCGGATTTTTATATTTGAATAGAGGAAGATGGGATGATCAGATCATACTATCGGAGGAGTGGGTTAAAGCCTCTGCCATGGAACAAGTCACCGATATTTATGGGCGGTATAGCTATGGATATCAATGGTTTATTACAATTGTAGGAGGGCATCCAGCTTTTCTAGCCAGTGGATATGGTGGACAGATTATTGGCATTGTACCTTCACTAGATTTGGTAGTGGTCTTAAAATACGAAGCAGAAAATCCTGTTGATCCGAAATCAGGAACAGCTCATGACGATATGCATTTATTTGAGCTGGTTGTCAATTCAGTTGATGATAAATTTTAAATGAAGTTGAACTGTAATAAATTATAGTTCAAAATTTAAAGTGTTAATTGACCACAAATCATTTGAATTTCTGATCATCTTCTTACTAATTTTAAAAATACACCCTGAATAATAAATGAATTCGCTTTTTAAAATTTGAAAGATTTTGATTATTTTGAATGGTTATAGCTACTAACTTACTTAATGAACCGTTCTGTATTAACCATTTCACTCTGCCTGTTGGTGAGCATATCTATTTTAGCAGATTCCAAAAAAATAGATGAGCTTGAACGTAAATTGATTACTTCCAAGGACACAGCCAAGGTAAATACACTGCTTCACCTTTATGATGCCTATTTTAATACAGATCTTGACAAAGCAGAATCCTATTTGCAACAAGCTATTCCACTTGCAGAAAATCTCGAATATCAGGAAGGGATTATAAAAGGTTTAAAACAATTGGGGATTGTCTTTTTGCGCAGAGGGGACTACCCAAAGGGTTTATTTAATATAAAAAAATCAATAAGGCTTGCGGAACAAATTGGCGATGAAGAACTGATAGCAT
>JAHEMV010000428.1 GCA_024643455.1 Cytophagales bacterium | reverse complement strand
TTAAAATAATGGACCAATTATAAATTTTTAGTGAATTAGATTGAAAAATCTACTCCACCGAATTTTGTTGAAAAAGTTTTCATTTTTATCTAAAGACAACCAGATAAAAAATGCTTTCCCTACCACGTGATCTTCAGGGACAAACCCCCAGAAACGTGAATCTTCAGAGTTATGCCTGTTGTCACCCATCATAAAATAATAATCTTGTTTGAAAGTGTATTGAGTAATTTCCTGTCCATCGACAGTCACTTTACCATTTTCAAAACTCACAGAATCATTGTGTTCATAGTTTTGAATTACATTTCGATACAGCGCGATATTTTTTTCATTGAGCTCAATGGTTGCCCCTTTAGCAGGTATCCAAATTGGTCCATAAAAGTCTTCATTCCAATGGAATAGTTCTGCGTTTTTTGGATAAACTCGTGGATTCACCTGATCAGAAGGCATTTTTAATAAATTGACACTTTCGACGAATGGTAATTTAGAAAATTCCTGCGCTATTTCTGGCGTAGTGAACATCATGTATCCATTGGTCGTGCCATTTACATCTCCTATGTTGATGTCATAATTTTTGAATACCCGATCCTTTATATCCTGTTTGGTAACTACATTATATCGGAACTCCATTTTTTCCGGGTTTTCAAGCGCTGTGCCGTTGATATAGACCTGCGTATCAACAACTTTTAGCGAGTCACCGGGGGTACCTACACAACGCTTTATATAGTTTGTCTTCAAGTCGACGGGATACTGTAATTCTGGCGGATAATTGAACACGACCACATCATTTTGCTTTATTGAAGTGAATCCAGGCAGTCTGAATTGAGGAAGTTGAATCCAATCTACATAAGAGGGGATATTTGTTCCCCAAATCTTTTGGTGAGTCAAAGGCATCTGGAGTGGTGTCTTTGGAGTTCGTGGCCCGTAATGGATTTTACTTACAAATAAAAAATCACCTACTAAAAGTGATTTTTCCATTGATGGGGTCGGAATGGTAAAAGCTTCCAAAAATAGCCATCGGATTATGGTAGCAGCAATTACAGCAAAAACAATGGCATCAGCCCATTCCCGTGCTACCGATTTTGGTTTTTGATCTTCTTTTTCAGAAGTCTTTTTTTTGAAAAAATCTAATTTCATTTTGTCCTTTTTTTTAAGCGCACAAATTTAGTGGAATAACTCAATGGATTATAATTATTCTAGAATTTCATGAAATCCTTCATGGATAAAATACCTTTTTTATCCAGAATCCATTCTGCAACCAGCACGGCTCCAAGAGCAAAACCAGTCCGGCTTTTAGCTGTATGTTTTATCTGAATTTCATCCACATCTGAAATGTATTTAATTATATGCGTACCAGGAACGTTTGGCTCCCTCAATGATACGATTGGAACAACGCTTTCTTCTTCAGAAGGTTCGTTTATCCATTTTGTTTTTGATGAAAGGTTATTTATGAGTCCTTGTGCCAGGGAAATTGCTGTGCCACTGGGGGCATCCAATTTTTCTGTATGGTGTATTTCAGTGATTTCGGGTTTATAACCAGGCTGCTGTTCCATCATTTGAGCCAGAATTTCGTTGAGTCTGAAAAATAAATTCACACCAAGGCTAAAATTTGAAGTATAAAAAAACGCTCCGTTGTGCTTGGTACAAAGTTCGTCAATTTCTTTTTTTTGATCCAGCCAACCGGTTGTGCCACTGATTACCGGGATATTATTTTTGATGCAATAGCTTATATTCTCGAAAGCAGCATCCGGCTGACTAAATTCGATAGCCACATCAACACTTTTGGGGTCAATAAATTTTAAAGCCTGGGTATTATTGATATTTATCTTATGTGCGATGGTATGTCCGCGTTCTTCGGCGATTTCTTCGATTGCCTTGCCCATTTTACCGTATCCTAAAATCAATACTCTCATTAGTTAAATCTAAGTTTTAGTGATAGTCCAATTAAATTTGTATGCATGGCGGTTTGGTCAAAACTAGGTTCCAGATTGAGGCTGATATCATCATCAACAGTGAACAATTCGAGGTGTGCATCGACATGTGCATCGACAATGTTTAACACATAAACCAACATGGCTCCGATGACCAATAAATCCCTGTTTCTTCTCCAGTAATCAACAGCTCTTTGGTATGTTTTAATGTCAAGTTTTGGATCAAAAGGAACAGTACGGTCATCACCGTCAATTAGTGCGATCAGCCCATCCCTGTATTGTTTGTATAATTTATTATTGTAACTGATATAATACCCTATAACGACAGCTCCGCCATAAAATATGGGGATTTTCCAATATTTATTGTTATAAGCCTGCCCAAGCCCGGGGAGGGCTGCAGAATATAAAGCGGCTGTATTGGGCCTGTTTTCCAGTGTATCAATTACGATTTCAATTTCTTTCTTGCTTTTAACCAATACACTGTCAACAGTAGTTTTTACAACTGTGACAGTATCCGCAGTATTTTGAGCTTTTGCAACGATTACAGTTGAAAAAATGAAAAAGGAAAGAACATAAATATGTCTAAAACCCATATTAATTATAAATCCAGAATTTCAATTATCCGATTCAAATCTTCATGAGAAAGGTATGGTATTTTGATAATTCCCTTATTGTTTTGATCATTTTGAATTTGGACTCTACTGCCGAAATGAGAAGACAGTTTTTCCTGTACCTGTTTTAATTCATAGCTCATGGCAGGTTTCTGCTCAGATTCCTTTGCTTCTTGATGACCATCATGCGGTTTCAGATTTTTCACCAGATCCTCCACTTTTCTTACGGAAAGATCCTCTTTGAGGATTCGCTTGAAAATATCCAGCAATTGATCGATGTTTTCAATATTGACCAATGCACGTGCATGACCCATGCCCAATTTTCCATCGCGAATTGCTGCCTGAACATCTGGAGGAAGTTTGAGTAAACGAAGGTAGTTGGTGACTGTTGATCTTTTTTTACCGACTCGATCGCCAAGTTCTTCCTGCTTCAGATCACACTCCGAAAGTAACCTTTGATAGCTAAGGGCAATTTCCATAGCATTCAGATTTTCTCGCTGTATGTTTTCGATCAGTGCCATTTCCAGCATTTGCTGATCGTTAGCCGTTCTTACATAAGCAGGGATGCGTAACAAACCAGCCAGCTTGGAGGCGTGATACCTTCTTTCTCCTGCGATGAGCTGATATTTTCTTTCTGAAAGTCTTCTGACCGTAATAGGCTGAATGATACCCTGAACTTTGATTGATTCTGCCAACTCAGCCAATGATTCTTCATCGAATTGCGTTCGTGGCTGAAATGGATTTACCTCAATATTTAAGAGATCAATCTCATTGATTGTATTAATCGTATGGACTTCAGATACTAATTTTTCATAAGGTACTGATGCTGGTGCATCATCTAAAAGCGCTCCTAACCCACGACCTAATGCATTTCTCCTTTTCGGTTTATTTTCAGACATAATACTTATTTCATAAGGTTATTGTTGGCCAAAATTTCTTTAGCGAGATTCAGATAGCTTATGGCTCCTTTGCTATCGGCATCATGTGCAATAGCCGGTACACCAAAACTTGGCGACTCACTAAGTTTTATGTTCCTGGGAATTAAGGTATTAAAAACCAGGTTTTTAAAATGCGTCTGCACTTCTTCAACGACTTGATTTGAAAGGCGAAGTCGTACATCATACATGGTGAGTAAAATTCCTTCTATTTCAAGGGAGGTATTTAATCTCGATTGAATAATTTTTATGGTGTTTAAAAGTTTCCCTAAGCCTTCCAAAGCAAAATACTCACATTGAACAGGCACCATTACGGAGTCGGCAGCAGTAAGCGCATTTATGGTAATGAGTCCAAGCGAAGGAGAACAATCAATGATGATAAAATCGAAATCGTTTTTTATGGGTTCCAGGGCTTTTTTCATTTTAAATTCCCTGTTTTCGATATTGACCATTTCTATTTCTGCACCGACCAAATCGATGTGGGAAGGCAAAACGTATAAATAATCAATATCCGTTTCCAGAATACATCCTTTAGCTTCTACTCCATCCACCATGCACTCATAAATACTGTTCTGAACCTCTTTGGGATTGTGGCCAACCCCGGAGGTAGTATTTGCTTGCGGGTCAGCATCGACAATCAATGTCTTAAATTCCAAAGCCGCTAAACTTGCGCATAAGTTTATTGCTGAGGTTGTTTTCCCAACTCCACCTTTCTGATTGGCGACTGCAATGATTTTACCCATTTCTAGAAGTTCAATTCAATTTATTAAGATAAGTGTTATTGCATCCAAAAAATAAATTCTTTGATTTATTGTCCGGGTTTCAATCCTTTTTAAGATGCCACGACTTTTATATCAATTTGAACATCCGGTTATAGCCGAATGTCTCGCAAAGATAAAAGTTTAATTTGTAATTAAGCCATATAAATTTTTTACAATTTGTACATCCAATTAATTGCAAGATTACCATGATCAAGATCAATTAGATAAAAAAAATCACCAATAAAACGAATTGGTGATTTTGAATAGTATTAAGTAATCTTATTTGATTCGATATCTTACTTCTTGCCTTTGGATTTTTTGGCTTCTTCCGATGATTTCATCGCACTTTCTATTCTCGCCTGAAATTTTGACTTTTTCTTATCCTTGTTCTTCAATTTATTTTCATCCAGGATAGCCCTTATTTTGGTATCATCCACAAATTTTCTGATGATAGCTATCTGGCCAAAGGAGACAAGGTTAGACACGAAATAGTAAAATGTCAAACCAGCCGGAAAACTGTTTAATACAAACATGAAAATAACCGGCATGAAGTATTGCATGGATTTCATTGGTCCTTGCATTTGTGCTGTAGACTGACTGTTT
>JAHEMV010000035.1 GCA_024643455.1 Cytophagales bacterium | reverse complement strand
AAGCTGATCAGTTTTGACCTGGAATTTGAGACAGTCCTCTTTATTATTGAAATACAAAAGACATGTAAAATCAAAAAATTCCACTAAATATTGGCATTCCAGATCTTAGATTTATTTGAAGAAATAATATCAGGAATTATAGACTGGAAGTACGTTTTCGATATTAATTATTATTTTATATCTTTCTAAATGGCGCATACCTACCAACTTGCCACCATTATGTTCACCGATATTGTCGGGTATACTGCACTAATGGGAAAAGATGAAAAAAAATCCCTAGCCATTCTGCAAAAAAATAAGGAAATCCATCAAAAGTACCTCAAAAAATATGGTGGAAAATGGCTAAAAGAAATGGGTGACGGAGTACTTGCCAGTTTTCATAATGTTACAGATGCAGTATATTGTGCCGGAGCCATAATGAACGAAGTAGAATTGGCCGAACAGTTTCACCTTAGAATTGGTATTAACCTGGGTGAAATCGTTATGCAAGGAACGGAAATCTATGGAGATGGAGTAAATATTGCCAGTCGAATCCAGGGGCAAGCAGAAAGCGGACAAATTTTGGTTTCTGAATCGATTTATAATAATATTAAAAACAAAGAGGGCATTGAATCCTTATGCATTGGAAGTTTCAACCTTAAAAATGTAGAAAGTGAGATTGTTTTATACGCAATAAACATTATTAACTTCCCCTCAAAATCATTTATTGCAAAGAAAAAATATCGTGTTCAAAAGAAAGCAATAATTGGAATTATAATCTTTTTCTGTGCCCTAATTGCAGTTTTTTTGTTTGTTGATAAAACATTTCAATTTGATATTTTCAGAGCACCTAATACACAAAATGCTTCATTATATAAATCCATTGCTGTTCTCCCATTCATTAATATGAGTGGAGACCCGGAACAATCATATTTCAGTGATGGGATTACTGAAGATGTAATCACGGAACTCGGCAAGGTGAGAAACATTTCAACATTTTCAAGAAATACTTCTTTCAATTATAAAGGCACAAAAAAACCTGTTAAGCAAATCGCCTCTGAAATCGGGGCCGCATTAATTTTGAGTGGTAGTATCCGCAGAGAACTCGATAAGGTACGTGTTAATGTGCAATTGATAGATCCATATAGCGATAAAAACGTATGGAGTGAAAGCTTTGACCGGGAAGTGAAATATATATTGGATATTCAAAAAGACATCGCTGTAAATATTGCTGGTGCCCTTAACATCACCATTTCCGAGCAGGATCGTGGGAATTTAAATGACTCTGGTGTAAAGAATTTTGAAGCATATGATTTATTCCTTAAAGCTCGAGACAAAACCAGGGACAGTCTTACTGTTGACGTTTATAGAAGGTCACAGCAATACCTGGATGAGGCTCTTTCAATAGAACCCGATTTTCCTGAAGCATTAACCCTATGGGCTTATATCCAGGAAGAATTAACTTATTTGGCAGGAATGGACAAAAAAGAGAATGCACGTTTGGCAAACGAAAAGTTAGAAAGAGCGTTGATTTTGCGCCCCAATTACGGTGACGCGTATATCGTAAAAGGATCGATCAAATTTTACCTCGAATGGAAAATGAAAGAAGCCCAGGATAATTTTTACAAAGGGTGGCAACTTTCCGAATATGGCAAAACTCCCATATCGGTTTGTTATTGCCCAATTATTGAAACTGAATATATGAGCGGAAATCCAGAAAAAGCGCTGAAAATGCTCAGGAGTATTGAAAAATATGATCCTTATTACCCTTATCGGGAAAATCAACTCTTTTTTATCTATGAGGCTCAAGGAAATCTTGATGGGATGCGCGAAATAGCTAAAAATCCAAAGCAATCATTGGCGGTTCCTGCTTATATGTATGCTCTGGGTCAGTATGACAGCCTGATTCAATATGTAGAGTCACAATTTGACCGCGCCTGGATCCCTAATAATTGGCTAAGCTCCATGATTGTTATATCTTACTTTAAGACAGGGAATAATGCTAAAGGAAATGCCTTACTTAAGCAAATGATTGAGCTATCTCAAACAGAGCGAAATCTGGCCTATTTTATTGCACGAGTATATTCAGCAACGGGTGATCGACTTGAGGCAATAAAATGGCTTCAAGTAGCTTATGAACAAAATGACTATTGGTTATATGCCCTAATCTGGAATTCCGAAATGAAAACTCTCCTGGCAGATCCCAAAGTGAAAGAGATCGTGGATGGTATTTGGGGACAATAAATCCGAGTCAAGTTTTTTCACGTTTACAAAGAATTTGTACGTAATAAAGAATACTGGTGTCAATTACATACACCTCTGCAAATGATTTGAATAAATCAAGCACCCTATAAATTCCTTGCTAGTATTCACAGGATTACTTAAATTCAGGATTGGTGTACTTTCTGAATTAGCCAGGGAAGTTCACCTTTTATCCAAGCCAATCAAACCATGAATAATTATTACCTAAAAAGCCTAATTGTATTAGCGCTGTTGTCTTATAAGTGTAGTGAGAAAAAACCATCTCGTGAAATTTCCAGTACTAATATTACAATGTGTACGCCAGCTGTGTCAGATTCTGCATGGTATCAGATTGATAACAAAGCTCCAATATTAGAAGGTCTTCAAGTATTAAATTTTCCTATATCGACAAAAAATGAACTCGCGCAGCAATATTTCAACCAGGGTCTAGTACTCGCATACGGTTTTAATCATGCAGAGGCAGCGCGTTCGTTTTATTATGCAACCAAACTGGATCCTGAATGTACCATGTGCTATTGGGGATATGCTTATGTGCTTGGCCCAAATTACAATGCAGGAATGGATCCGGGCCATTATGAACGTGCATACAATGCTATACAGAAAGCAGTTAACCTAACCATTGGAATAACAGAGCTGGAAAAAGGTTTGATCGATGCAATGGCCATAAGATATTCCCCAAGTGTAGCAGAAGGAAGAGAAGGGCTTGATCTTGCTTACGCTGATGCAATGAAAAATCTTCATGAATTATACCCTAAAGAAGCTAATGTTGGTGCGCTATACGCAGAAGCGCTTATGGACCTCCACCCGTGGGATTTATATGATAAATCAGGTAAAGCTAAATCCTGGACCCCACCAATTCTTGAAGCATTGACTTCAGTTATCGATTATGCACCAAATCATCCAGGTGCACATCATTTTTACATCCATGCTGTTGAGGCTTCTGATCACCCTGAAATAGGACTCCAAAGCGCTCAATTGTTTGATGAAGGATTGGTTCCTGGATCAGGGCACTTATTACATATGCCGTCCCATATTTATATCAATACAGGCGATTATCATAAAGGTACATTGGCCAATATCAGGTCTGTTATAGCTGATAGCACCTATTTCACTACTTGTCATGCTCAGGGAGTTTACCCACTTGCCTATTACCCGCACAATTATCATTTTATGGCAGCGACAGCAACACTTGAAGGGAATAGCCATTGGGCACTTCTTGCATCACAAAAAGTTTCTAATTATATCAGTACCATTCTGATGAAGGAGCCTGGCTGGGGAACTTTGCAGCATTATTATGTTATCCCCTATTATGTAAATGTGAAATTTGGAAAATGGGATGAACTGCTGGCATTACAGGTAAGCGATACTACACTTCATTATCCAATGGCAATGATGCATTATGGTCATGGAATGGCCTATATGGGGAAAGGCCAGCTTAATCTTGCAAAAAAAGAACTTACCGAATTAAAAAAATTGGCCAGTGATGAAAAAATGAAAGAGATCACGATTTGGGAAATAAATTCCGTTTACACCTTGGTTCAAATCGCCAGCAATTTGCTCGAAGCAGAAATACTTGCTGAAGAAAAGAATTTTGATCAAAGTATTCAGCTTATGAGACAAGCCGTTTTGTTGGAAGATGGATTAAATTACAATGAACCCCCAGATTGGTTTTTTTCAATCAGACATCATTTGGGTGCTGCGCTTATCCAGGCCGGTCAATATGAAGAAGCCGTGAAAGTCTATGAAGATGATTTAAAGAAATTTAAGAAAAACGGATGGGCTCTACACGGTTTAAAAGTTGCATATCAGAAACTTAATAAGAATACTAGCGAAATGGAACAAATGTTAAGCAAAGCCTGGACAAACGCAGATGTCACATTGGTGTCATCCTCTGTTTGGAGATAAAATCATTTGTGATCAATCTCATAATTGAGTTATAAAATGAATTTAAAATGGCATCATTGTCATTTTGTTTCTAATTATACTAAACGGCTATTCGTGGTTTTACTTCATCCAATATTCCAGTTTCACCATTTTTCTTTGAATAGGCTTTGTGATCATGATAAATAGCTCCTTCAGGTAACCATTGCCAAAATTCTCCAAGTTCTTTTTTAATAATATTGATATAAAACTCAGGTAATACATTTGATTTTCCATCAAAAAAATCTCTGAATGAAGGGTCATTCTTCAGATTTTCTCTTACCTTCTTGAAGAATTTTATTCTACCGTAGCCTTCATTTGAAACAGCTCTCACAAAGTTCAGCCATTTTGGGACTCCTCTTGAATTAGCCATAAATCGCCTGTAAATAGCCTTTTTGCTAAAGGTGTATTCTGTAATATCAATAATATGATCATAAAATGTTAGCCAATCATAGTTAAGCGGCTTGACATTCATGGCCAGGTGATTATTCAAAAAGTGAAATGGAAAAGGAATTACGCGTTCTTCCTGTTGGTAAGATAAGTTGAGAGGAGCTGCCTCTCCAAATGCACTCAATAAGGAATACCCCGGGAAAGAACCTGGTGATAGATCAACAAAACGTTTGGTCAGTTCGAATGGTTCCGGGCCTTCATCACAGTCCAGGCCAAAAACAAAATTGGTCTGAAGATAAGGTATATATCGCATCACCATATTAGCGTGTTCAGCGACCTGTCTTACGCGCTCAATACCGTTTTTTTGAGCAACCTTAGATTTGTTGCCCATATCGTACCAGGATTCTATTCCTGGCAGCAAACCTCCAAAACTATTCTTTTGCAATCGTTGCAGATTTTTTTCCGATAAGATCGCCAGACTACTTTCAGCAATAAAGGTAATCGTACCAGGTTTTACAGCCGATTCAATGACATCTAATGTCTCATTGAATCGTATTCCAAAATTCGGATCATGCCAACCAACCCATGGTGGTTTTTTCAATCCTCCAATATGCTGCAAATCCTCAGTCATTTGGTCGTAATCCATAGTTTGGTATGAGATAGTAGAATCTATACAAAAAGGACATGAATAAGGACAACCCATACTCCCAATCATTGGGATCATTTTCATAAATGGAGCCTTTTTGATTGTGGCTTCAATGAATTTCCACCTTTCTTTTACACCGGGCAAAAATGTTGGCTGGTTACTTGCAGAAATATATCGTCCAATTGGCCGATGCTGTTCTGCATCATTTAGTATATCATGTATTACATCTTTGTCCGTAAAACCGGCTACGTAGTCAAAATACTTGACTGCATCGTCTGGATAGCACCTGGCATGTGGTCCGCCAAGCACGGTGACGGCCCCTTGAGATCGAAACATGTTGCTCAGGGAATAAGCCATTAAAGCTGATTGCGTAAATGCGCAAATGAATATAATATCCGTATTTTTTGGCAATTCTGTCGACAAATCCTCCAGACCTGTATAACAGATATATTGTACATCATGTCCATCCTGCTCACACCAGGTGGCGATGACTTGCGGCATGATACTCGCCAGGTTGGCGTGCATTACACGTGCATATAGATTCTTAGTGGGTCCTTTATGGACCAAGTCTATGATGCCAATTTTTAGTTTTCTTTTATGAGAATTATTCATATTTAAAGAGAAAAAGTACGATTATTAAGTATTTAGGCTAATCGGATACGGTTTTCATATCCTTTTTAACATTGTAAAAATTAAAAACCACTAATCATAACAGTCAAGTGGTATTCCGATCTCTTGACCGACATTTCAATATCTTAGACTGGTTAGATACTATTTATAGAATTTAATCTTTACCTGCCTACCGTCAGACAGGATTGTCATTTAATGCTAATCTTAAGCGTTCTAATTCGAAAGGAGTTGACTTTAAAGACAGCTACTTTATTTAGGGATGATCTATTACTTCTAAAAGGAACGAATAATGCCAGTTGCAAGCAAATTAAAGCCTGTTTATTATTTTCAAAAATCAATTTCGCCCTAAAAAATATCCCCGATTATTAATAACTTTCAATTCCATCTTATTAAAAAACTATTCTCGATTGTCTTTATATTATAAGTTATTTTATTGAAGCCTTAAAAAACCAGGCTTATTTATAAATAAGAGGGCCACATTGTTTGCCAGTTTAGTCAAATATTCATCAAAAATCCATACATTTAAATTAAGAACCATGAATCCTAACTTGTTTCACTTTTTAATATTATTTCATGGATACACTGCAAAATTCAAGAAGAGACTTCATAAAAAAAACTGTCGCAATAGCCGGGAGTATCGGCTTATCATCTTCAATTTCCTTTGCCAATTCTAAAACGGAAATTCAAAATAAACTTCCCAAATGGAAAGGATTTAATTTATTGGATTTTTTCTCCCCAAATCCAAATTCTTCCCGAGCGGGCACACCTGAAGAATATTTCAAATGGATGTCAGATTGGGGTTTTGATTTTGTACGTATTCCGATGGCCTATCCCTCCTATCTGAATATTGATTATAACAAAAATATCACTATTAAAGAGGTAAGAAAAATAGATCATCGTAAAACTGATAAAATAGAAAATTTGGTCTATCTGGCTCATAAATACAATTTGCACGTCAGCCTTAACCTGCATCGCGCACCTGGTTTTTGTGTAAACGCCGGTTTTAATGAACCCTATAATTTATGGGAGGATGAACAAGCCCAAAAAGATTTTTATTTCCATTGGAAATTTTGGGCCAAAAGATTTAAACATACGTCCAGAGAAAAAATTAGTTTCGACCTGGTCAACGAACCATGCACCAGGGAAGACATGAACGATCAGCATTCAAAACGCGGACCTGTTCCTGGTGCGATATACCGAAAAGTCGCAAAAAATGCGTTAGAAGCCATCCGCAAACAAAATCCTGATCATCTGGTCATTGCTGATGGGAATAATGTCGGAAGAGACGTCATTTCCGAAATCGCAGATCTCGACATCGGACAAAGTTGCAGGGGCTACAATCCATCTATAATTTCACATTATAAAGCACCCTGGGTATACAAGGAAACGGATGATTTACCGGTTCCAAAATGGCCCGGACAAGTAGGCGATCAGTATTTAAGCAGGGCGATGCTGGAAGAAATGTATAAGCCATGGATCGCTCTCGTTCAACAGGGGGTTGGCGTTCATTGCGGTGAGTGCGGATGCTGGAATAAAACACCACACAATGTATTTCTGGCCTGGTTTACGGATGTGCTCGATATCCTTTCACAAAATGGAATCGGGTTTAGCCTTTGGGAATTTGCCGGAAGTTTTGGAATTCTGGATTCTGAAAGGGAAGACGTCGATTATGAAGACTGGTATGGACACAAACTAGATCGGAAATTATTGGACATACTGTTGAAAGCTTAGGGTACTTATTAAGCTTAAAACCTTCTGCACTTTGGTTGAATGTTAGTTTTATAATTTTTAGATTTTAAAATCCTTATTTTTACGCTCAATTTTAGATCTCTGCACTTTGGGCATCATTAAAAAACAAGCATTCCAATCTTCAGTACTATTGTATGTTGGAACCCTCATCGGTTTTTTAACGACAGGGATTCTTGCACCTAACTTACTAACTAAAAGCGAAATTGGTACACTTAGGCTATTGATGTCCTATTCGGCTATTTTCATGAGTTTTAGTATTCTTGGATTAACTACGGTAACCATCCGATTTATTCCACAATTTTTTAATAAAAAAAATAAAACATATGATGGTTTTCTAGGCATTTCTCTTCTCGTTGGAACCATTGGATTTATTATGTCCCTGGCGTTGATTTATGCTATAAAACCATCAATCATTCAGAACAACATTGATAAATCACCACAATTTGCTGAATACTTTTTTTTAATTATCCCTCTTACCTTATTTCAGACCTACTTCAGCCTTTTTGATTCCTACAACAATGCTTTATATCGATCTTCATATGGGATTTTTCTACGGGATTTTGTACAGCGCATCCTTATGCTGATTGGTTTATTACTGGTATTTTTCCACTATTTTGACTTCAAAAGTTATATCTATGTCTATGTGACTGCAGTGTGCCTTCCAACAATTCTTATACTATTTCATCTGATTTACCACAAGGCACTCGATTTAAAAATAAACTTAAAAAAAATCACCAAACCATTGGTGTCGTCTATGCTGAGTGTAGGCATATTCGGCCTTCTCAACAACTTCAGTAACCTTGCTGTATTGCAAATAGATACGATTATGGTCAATATGTATTTGGATTCTTCGGCCGTTGGAATCTATACCATTACTTTCTTTTTCGGGACTCTGGTATTCATCCCTGCAAAAGCACTGAATAAAATTGCCCCTTCGCTAATCGCCAAAGCATATAAAGAAGATGATAAAGAAACCATTAAAACGATCTATTATAAAAGCTGCGGAAACTTATTCATTATTGGAATATTAATCTTATTAGGCCTGATGGTCAACCTGGAAAATGTTTTCAATATCATACCCAGATCATATGAGGAAGGGAAGTATATCATTGTGCTTATCGGCATGGCAAATCTGATCAAAATGGCCGGCGGGACTAATGATTCTATTATTACCTACTCCAAAGAATATAAAATCACCACCTTATTTTTAATAATCCTGGGTGTACTTGTCATTTCCCTCAATTTTATTTTTATCCCTATTTATGGTATGACTGGTGCTGCATTTGCATCACTGCTGGCTTTGCTTTTTTATAACTTGATAAAAATGCTTTTTATAAAAGTAAAATATGGATTAAACCCATATAATTTGCAATATATCTATATCATGATTATATCAGCAGTTATCTATTTTATAGTTTCCAACTTACCAATTCACAGTCATTATATTATTGAAATAATTGCGGACAGCGCGCTTACAACAATCCTATTTTATATTTCGGTCAAATATTTCCCGCTTGCAAACGACCTGAACAAAGCAGCCACTCAGATATACCAAAAAGCCATTGGCTTTTTCAGATAAAATTTTTTTACGATTGTTTTAATTTAAAAATTTAATCATACCTTTGTACCTCGAAAAATGAGGCAGGTATAATGTCCTATGGTGTAACTGGCAACACGTCTGATTTTGGTTCAGAAGAGTCTAGGTTCGAGCCCTAGTAGGACAACAAAAATCCCGGATTTTATTCGGGAATTTTATTTTAAACAAATCAATTTATTTCCATGTCAAAGGTCAAACTTTTTTCAGGCACTAACTCTCAGTATTTAGCTAAGAAAATTGCCCTGGAGTATGGAAAACCGCTTGGAGAGATCGAGGTTCAGAAATTTAGTGATGGGGAAATGTCTCCGTTTTTCAAAGAGTCAGTAAGAGGGTGTGATGTATTTTTGATCAATTCTACTTTTGCTCCTTCAGACAATCTATTGGAACTTTTGCTTATGATTGACGCGGCCAAACGTGCCAGCGCCAAATATGTAACTGTTGTGATCCCATATTTTGGATATGCTCGACAAGACCGAAAAGACAGACCAAGAGTTTCTATCGCGGCTAAACTTGTAGCAAATTTAATATCTGCTGCTGGCGCACATAGAATTATGACTTGCGACTTACATGCTGGACAGATTCAAGGTTTTTTTGATATACCTGTAGACCACCTTGATGGGTCTTATATTTTCGTGCCTTATATAAAAAGTCTTAAACTCGACAATTTGATGATTGCTTCACCAGATGTCGGAGGGACAAAAAGAGCAAGAGCATTTGCCAAGCATTTTGAGGTGGACATGGTCGTCATTGATAAATACAGGAAAAGAGCCAATGAAGTAGCGAGCATGCAGGTTATTGGTAATGTAGAAGACAAGGATATTGTGCTTGTTGATGACTTAATCGATACTGGCGGAACACTCTCAAAAGCAAGTATAGTATTGAAAGAACAAGGCGCCCGATCCGTGAGAGCTTTTGCTACTCACCCCATCCTTTCTGGAAATGCTTATGAAAACATAGAAAATTCTGCTCTGGAAGAGCTGGTAGTAACAGATACCATTCCTTTGTATAGAGAGAGCAGCAAAATAAAAGTTTTGAGTGTGGCAAACTTATTTGCTAAAGGAATAAGAAAAACCCACACCAATGAGTCAATCAGTTCATTATTTATTCACTAATAAAATTTTAAAAAAATGCGTACAGTAGAGATTATAGGGTATAATAGAGCAAATCTCGGAAAAACAGATGCCAAGCAACTTAGATCCGAAAGCCACGTTCCTTGTGTGTTGTATGGAGGAAAAGATCAGATTCATTTCTATTCTCCAATGATTCTTTTTAGAGATATTGTTTACACTCCGGAAGCTTGCTTTGTAAAATTAAATATCGAGGGCGAAGTATATTCAGCCATTTTACAGGATATTCAGTTTCATCCAGTTAATGAAATGATTCTTCATGCTGACTTTCTCCTATTATCGGATGATAAGCCAATCAAAATGGAAATTCCGATCAAACTGACTGGAAAAGCTCCAGGTGTTATTCAAGGAGGCAGGTTAAATGTAAAATTGAGATCCGTAAAGGTAAAAGGATTACCAGCGAATATACCTGAAGTGATCAACTTAGATATCAGCGGTTTGTCATTGGGTAAAATGCTTAAAGTCTCCAATATTGTTTTGGATGGTTTTGAAGTATTGAATAATCCTAGAATTACCATTGCTACAGTTGAAATACCAAGAACAGTGATAGCTGAGGAAGAAGAAGAGTCTGAAGAAACTGAAGAGGGAGCAGAGGCAGCTCCAGTTGCGGAATCTACCGAAGAATAAAAATATAATAATACTCGTTGAGAATCCTGCCTATTGTTTTAGGCAGGATTTTTTTATTTAAAGAAAAGTGTGGAATCATGAAATTTTTAATTGTCGGATTAGGGAACATAGGCCAGGAATATGAATTGACCAGGCATAATATTGGATTCCTTGTTGCTGATTATTTAGCAGATCAGGCTAAGGTAGCTTTTCAAACTTCCAAACTAGCCAACACTGCCACTTTCAAACATAAAGGAAAAAATATTCATATAATAAAACCTGCCACGTATATGAACCTAAGTGGCAAAGCAGTTAATTACTGGATGCAACACCTCAATGTACCGATTGAAAAAACCTTGATCATTACCGATGACATTGCCCTACCATTAGAAAAATTGCGCATGCGTCCTAAAGGATCAAGCGCCGGACATAATGGATTGAATAATATCGAAGAATACCTGGGACCAAATTATGTGCGACTGAGAATTGGGATAGGCAATGATTTCACAAAAGGAAATCAAGCAGATTATGTATTGAGCAGATTTTCAGAACAGGAATTAGAATTGCTTCCAGCAATAATCAAAAATGCTGCGGAAGCTGTACTTTCCTTTTGTACAATCGGCATTGAAAGAACGATGAATTTTTGCAATAACTAGTTAGCACGAATAGCTACAACCGGATCAAGTCTAGCGGCCATTAAAGCTGGGATTATACCAGATGATACTCCAACAAACGTAGATATTCCTATTCCCAGTATTATATTTTTAAGCATCAGCGTGAGTACAAATGATCCCAGTGGTATAAAAGTGGTAAAATATACCAACAACAACCCAATGCCTCCTCCCAGTAAACTCAAAAATATCGCTTCAAATAAAAATTGGAATAAAATAAAATAGTTTTTCGCGCCAAGAGATTTTTGTATCCCAATAATTCCTGTTCGCTCGCTGACAGTTACAAACATAATATTGGCAATACCAAAAGCCCCAACCAGAATGGAGAAAATTCCTATAAACCATCCTGCCATGGTAAGTACATCAAAAACACCCTGCAATGAATTCATTATCGCTTCCGGACGATTAATGGCAAAATTGTCATCTTCTTTTGGTTTTAATCCCCTGAAATTTCTAATTAAACCCCGAACTTCATTCTCCAATTCAATAAGTCCCACGTCTGAATCATAACCTTTAATCCAAATAAGTGCGTCCAATCCTCTGTGTGCTCCGGTATAATACAATTTTTTTAATGACCCAAAAGGAATAATAACAGACAAATCGTTACTTGGTGTTTGAAGAAGCGTCTCACCTACTTCCTTCATCAACCCAACGACTGTATATTTCGAGCCCTTAATATTTATTTCCTTTCCTATAGGAGATTCACCTGGAAAAAGTGCTTCTTTAACATCATGACCAATAACTACAGCATTTGTCCCAAAAGAAAATTCTCTATTGGATAAAAACCTACCTTCAATGATATCTATATCAAATAAGTTAAGGTGGCCTTCTGTTGTACCCCAAAAATTAATGCCCCCAATGCTGTTGCTTTTTCGTTTTACAGTTGTACCCGTTACTGCAAAAAAACATATTGAAGAGGCATTTTGCAGATTTTCTTCTAAATACTTATACTCATTGAAAACAGGTTGTGGTCTTTTCATATAAACCCACCAGGGATACTCAGGTCCAAAAGACATTGGCCATTTCTCCAAATAAATCACATCAGATCCCAGGAAAGATAAACTATCTTTTATATTAGCCTTAAGCGAATCTACAACTGTAAGTGCTGCGATTATAGCAAAAATACCAATCGTAACTCCGGTTAAAGACAAAATAGTCCTTAGCGCATTTTGAGTTAAAGCGTTCCATGCAAACCTGAAACTCTCATATACTAATCTTACAATTATCAAGGCAGAATTTTTTATTTTAAAGTAATAATTGAAACTCCAATTTTAACCAAACAAATTGCTATCTTTGCAGCCCTTAAATTTTTAATTATTATAACTATTTAATACCGTAATATTAAATATGAAATTATCTGAATTCAAGTTCGATTTGCCAGCTGGTTCAATAGCTTTATATCCGGCTGAAAACAGGGATGAATCCCGCCTTATGGTTATACACAAAGACTCTGGAAAAATAGAGCACAGAGCCTTTAAAGATATTGTTGAATACTTTCAGGAAGGTGACTCCCTGGTAATCAACGATACAAAAGTTTTTCCTGCCAGGTTGTATGGAAATAAAGAAAAAACAGGTGCCAAAATTGAAGTTTTCCTACTAAGAGAGCTGAACAAGGAAATGAGACTCTGGGATGTTCTGGTTGATCCTGCTCGAAAAATCCGGGTTGGGAATAAACTTTATTTTGGAGACGGAGATCTTGTTGCTGAGGTAATCGATAACACTACTTCAAGAGGCCGTACTATTCGTTTTTTGTATGATGGGTCTGATGATGAATTTCGAAGTCTGATAGATTCTTTGGGAGAAACCCCATTACCAAAATATATAAAACGTCAGACTGAGCCCGAAGACAGAGAACGCTTTCAAACTATATTTGCAGAAAATATAGGAGCTGTTGCTGCACCAACTGCTGGAATGCATTTTACTAAACAACTCGTAAAACGCATGGAAATCATCGGAGCGGATATCGTTCCAATAACCTTACATATTGGACTGGGTTCATTCCGACCTGTAGATGTAGAGGACCTCACAAAACACAAAATGGATTCAGAGAACTATTTTGTTGGCAAAAAGACAGTTGAAGTCGTTAACGAAGCCCTCGATAATAAGAAACGAGTATGTGCCGTGGGCACCACAAGTATGAGAGCATTGGAATCTTCGGTTTCGGCCAATGGAAGATTAAAGGAACGTGAAGGCTGGACAGACAAGTTTATCTTCCCTCCCTATGAATTTAAAATTTGTAACGCATTAATCACCAATTTCCATATGCCAGAAAGTACTTTACTGATGATGGCATGTGCGTTTGGAGGATACAATCTTGTGATGGAAGCTTACAAAACGGCGATCAAAGAAAAATATCGATTTTTCAGTTATGGTGATGTCATGCTGATAATTTAATAACTTTAAAGCTTCCCAAATGGAAGCTTTTTTTTTATGAAAGAGTTTGTAATTATAGTCGCGGGAGGGAGTGGATCTCGGATGCAGAGTACAACACCCAAGCAATTTTTGCTTCTGGCAAAAAAGCCAATACTAATGCATACGATTGATGCATTCAGGAAATACTCCAATACAATTTCAATAATCTTAGTCCTTCCAAAATACGCGATCAATATTTGGAATGAACTATGTGCAAAGTATTCATTCTCCAATACATTAACTATTGTTGAAGGAGGAGACACACGGTACAATTCAGTAAAAAATGGTTTAAAATCCATAATCAATGAAGATAGCCTGGTTGCAATTCATGATGGAGTCAGACCATTAGTGGATGTAGATATCATTGGTAATTCATTCAGATTAGCTCAAATTCATGGGAGCGCTATTGCGGCAATGCCTTTAAAAGAAAGCCTGGTAAGTATAGATAATGACAGAGTTCAGTCAATCGATAGAACAAAATATCGTTCAATTCAAACACCTCAAACGTTTCAAACACGATTGATCAAAGCTGCTTATAAAGCTATAAAAGAAGATCTTACCATTACCGACGATGCGACTGTAGCACAAAAATATGGATTAGAAATAGTATTGTTCAATGGAAGCTACGCAAATATAAAAGTTACGACGCCTGAAGATATGCTTGTTGCTGAAGCGTTATTGGATAAAAACAAATAAGGCGATTAACTATCGCCTTAACATCAAATTAGTTTGCTGAGATTTTAATACTCATCTTCATTGAAGAAGAAGTCATCTTTTGTTGGGTAGTCGGGCCAAATTTCCTCGATATTTTCATAAGGCTGTCCATCATCTTCCAATTCTTGTAAATTCTCAACTACTTCCATAGGAGCTCCTGATCGTATTGAAAAATCAATTAATTCGTCCTTTGAGGCAGGCCAAGGAGCATCTTCCAAGTATGAAGCAAGTTCTAATGTCCAGTACATATTTATATGGTTTCTAAATAATCGTGCAAAAATAAAGTTTTATTTTTAAAAACAAACAGATGAAGGAGATTAAATAAAGCTATATAAAAACCAGAAGTATTCTGTGGGGTATTTTATTACAGTAAATCCTATGTAATCCATAATTGCAATACAGAAACCTATCAAAAAGCTAACTAATAATAGAATCTGAAATTTTTAAAATATTCAATTCTATTTGATTAAAAAAAATGGCTTATCACTTCTGATAAGCCAACTAATAAACAACATAAACCCAAAAATGAAAAATAAAGGAAAGAGGTCTCCCCTTTACAATCAATTCTGCAAAGCTAAAGAATTTATATTATTATTGAAAATAATTCATGCAACCATTTAATTAATTATATTTTTAATATATTTGAGTGTGCATGTTTACAAAAACCGTAATCATTTAGAGAGAGATGAATAAGAATTATGATATTGACAATGTAGATTTGAAAATCCTTGCCTTACTCACCGAAGACGCTAAAATGCCATATACAGAGGTGGCGAAAAAAGTTTTTGTTTCGGGAGGTACCGTACATGTCAGAATGAGAAAAATGGAAGAGATTGGTATCGTTAAAGGCACAACTTTAAAAATGGATTATTCCAAAATGGGATATGATATTACTGCATTCTTAGGTATATATCTTGAAAAAAGTTCCTTATACGATGCTGTGATTAAAAGATTGAATTTGATACCAGAGGTAGTGAAAATTCATTATACAACTGGTAATTATAATGTTTTTATAAAACTTCATTGTAAAGACACCAATCACCTTAAAGATGTTTTGCATGACAAAATTCAACAAATAGAAGGAATAGAACGCACCGAAACCATGATTTCTCTGGAAGAAAGTCTAAATAGACATATACAGTTTACTGACAAATAGTCCAGCATGAATATAAAAAAAGCCTGTTTTCCGTGGAAAACAGGCTTTTTTTATATCTATTTGAGTTATTCATTTGGATCTTTGCGGGGTCTTTTTGGTCTTTCGCCAGCATTATCATCCCGCTCTCTTGGATATCTGTTGGGGGTGAAGCGCTCGCCTCCATTTCCCTGATCTCCTCTGGGCCGATATCCTTCTCCCTGTCCACGGTTATCGGCATTATTACTTCTAGGCCGATATCCATCTTGACCTGATTGGTCATCACGGCGCGGTCTATATCCAGATTGATTTGGTTGGTCATCATTTGATCTGCGAGGCCTATAACTACTTTGACCCGATTGATCGGGATTGGTTCTAGTTGGTCTGTAACCTCCGGACCGATTATCGTTTTCTCTTCTTTGAGAATATCCACCTCCCTGATCATCTCTCCTGGGTCTATTGAAACCTCCTGCACGTTGGTCTCTATTTTGTGTATATCCACCAGTTCGATTTCCTCCTCCCCGACTGGAACCACCTCGTCCTCCTCCTGTCCGGGGCTTTTTCAATCGGTACTCAAGCTTATGCTTAATTCGGTATTCTTCAATGAGTGAATTGATTAACTGTTCAAATTCCTTTGGATAGGCATTTACAGTATATTCCTGGTCTCGCTCTCTTTGCTGGACTTTAACTGGTTTGAAATTGGGATTGTGCTTTTTGATTTCTTCGATAAAAGCTAAACCAACGTTATTGGTGTCATATCGCGTAAATCTTAACCCGGATCTTAAAAAACAGATAAATACGGTTATCAGGTTAGGGTTCTCTTTTTCCACTTGCAATTAATTATGGTCGTTGTCTTGACTCATTTAAAATTCAAATTAAATCAAAAAAAAACATAATTCATCAGTTTATTTAAAAGAATATATCTTTTTGGACTCAATCAAACATTCTTTTATACGTATCATTTCATGTTTTTGATGCGCCCCTCAATATTAATAACGGAATTAAAAATCGTTAAAAATTATCTCTAAAAAAAAGTTAAAAATCATTCACTCCATATATTCTTATATTGTTGACAAACGAAAAAATGATGGTATCCAGGTGGATGATTTGTTCATCACAGAGGATAAACCCCGGTGCGTAAATTCTAATAGTGTCACCTTCAAAAACGTTTTCATCCAGTTCAAATGAGGTTTCAATCATTTTATTTTCCACTAATTCCATAACCTGGGATGTTCCGGAATTCCCAAACTTATGATTATAAGCAGGCTTAATCCGCATATCATTAAAAGAAATTCGCAAAGAGTCCATGTAAACAATTATGCTGTTGTCCAGGTCAAATTGTTGTTTCAAAACGAATTTGGAATTTCCTTTGCCAATTAATTTTAAGGTTACCGTTCCACACGGAAAATGCAATAAATCTTCCAGGTTGTTATCTTGATTTCTGACAGTATAGGTGAGATTACAGGAAGCAAAAACCAACATTATAATAAACACTACCAGTGCGGTTTTTATAAACGATATTATCCATCTTTCCTGCATTGTAATTATTGAGAAGCTCCCAAGTACGTATACGTATTTTTTCGCTTAATTTCCATGAATTAATCCAAATCACAATTTAGTGATTTCATTCCCTTTAACTCCAACCATAGCTAGCAGTTCATCCTAGTATATTCCCCAAATTCTTTCTGAATTTTAGAACTATTTATTATTGCTTAAATCAGCTAATGAAGTGATACCTATCCAAAAATAGCAATCAATATTGCCCCAAAAACCATGACCATTGCTCCTATCAGCCGATACTTTAGGTTACGTTCTTTAAAGAAATGAAATCCAAAAAAAACGCTTACAATTGCAGAAAGCTGAAACAAAGCAAGTGAATAACCAACATAAACTTTTTCAAAAGTTAGTAAGGTAAATAATTGTAGCCCTAAAAACGCCAGAAATAGAAAAATAAACAAACTAATGTGTCTACCGGCATGCATCAATTCTTGTTTCAAATTGGGCTTTGTTCTGAAAAAAATCACTATAGAAAAAGGTAAGCCTATTAAAGACCAGTACATCAAAGTTATAAGAGGTGAAGAAAGCAAAATGGTTTTCTTTGAAAATACTGCAGCAATAGCAGTCAATGCAATGGCCAAAAACCTATAGATAATACCCTTATTTGTAATAAGTTGTTTTAATCCACTTCGCTTAATCCCAGGTTGATATCCTAAAAAATAACTTCCTGCAATGATAATTAAAACACCTATTACTCCCATCAAGGATGGGATTTCTCTTAAAAAAAATATAGAGAACAATAACGCAAATACAGGTTTATATGAATTTAATGGACCAAATACTGACAAGTCAATGGTTTTTAGAGACTTGACTAGAAACATATTTCCAAAAATATCGAAAACGCCAAGGAGTATTATATAAATCCAAAATTGCCCAGGTAAATTAAAAGGGTGTAAATAGACAAAAAAGGGTATAGAAAGCAGTACAAAAAATAAGTAACTCGCTGATACGATTAGTTCAGGGCTTACTTCCCTATTTGTTAGTTTTTTTTGAAAAAGATTCACGAGCGGACTAGCCAGCACGCGACCTATTATTATTAGTATGGCACTCAATTATAGTAGGTTTTATTTATCCGCTTTTAATGAAAATGTAATCATAAGGAAAATCAGTCCAATACCATTTATTCTATACTGGTTTATTTAAATTGTTTTATGTAAGAATCGCATATTAACACTTAACGCAATCGATAATAACATACCAACTTTCCACAGTGACTACTTTTCATTTTGAATTCAGGAA
>JAHEMV010000427.1 GCA_024643455.1 Cytophagales bacterium | reverse complement strand
AATAAAAAATATCCGATGCTCATGTTTGTCTATGGTGGTCCGGGATCTCAAAATGTGTTGAACAGATGGAATGGCAGCATGTGGCATCACTATCTGGTGCAACAAGGTTATATCGTAGCATGCGTAGATAATCGCGGAACCGGTGGTAAAGGGAGAGATTTCCAGCACATTACCTACAAACAACTTGGTCGATATGAGAGTGAAGATCAAATAGCCAGTGCAAAATATTTAGTATCGTTACCGTATATTGATGAATCCCGAATTGGTATATGGGGGTGGAGTTATGGTGGATATATGTCTTCGTTGTCTTTATTTTTAGGAAATGATGTTTTTAAAACTGCTATAGCTGTTGCTCCTGTTACAAATTGGAGGTATTATGATACAATTTATACAGAGAGGTACTTACAAAAACCTCAGGATAATCCTGACGGATATGATGACTTTTCACCACAAACCCATGCCGATAAATTGAAAGGTTCCTTTTTACTTATTCATGGAACAGGGGATGATAACGTACACTTTCAAAATTCGATCGAGTTACAGAATGCTTTAATAAAGGAAAATAAACAATTTGAATCCTTTTTTTATCCGGATAGAAATCACGGTATTTATGGAGGAAACACCAGTTTGCACTTATATACTTTGATGACGGATTTTATTTTAAAAAACCTTTAATTTGTAAAACTTTTAAATCATAGATTACTTTTGTAAGTATTAATGAATAAACAGTCGATTTAAAATAAGATTTTGAAAAAAATATGTCTTACATTGGCATTATTTTTAAATTTGAAATTAGTGATTTAAATATTTAAACATCAGTTTGTTAAACTTTATAGCCTAGAATTTACTTAAAACATTTTAATATGAACGCATACCTTTACCTAGAAACATGGAATAAATGGGGAAGATTAGTTTCCTACGGATTAGCTGCAGTTGCCGTAATAATTCTTTTATATCATTTTTTAAGTTTATTATCTAATAGAGATTATAAAAAGAGATACGACTTTATAAATAGGCATGAGATAAATAACCTATGGTATTCTTCGGTAGTTTTACTATTTGCTATTGGTATTTATATCAACACACTAAGACCTGAAGGAGAATTTGTCTGGGTTTTAGTGAGCATATTTGTTACTATCATGATGGGATTGATTATGGGAGTAATTATTTCAAATATCTTGAAATTCTATTATCCATTTTATGTAGAAAAAAGACTTAAGAAATTACGATTTACACCACGGGTATCACCTAAGACTGGTAAAGCAATGAAATTGCTAAGTGAAGACGAAGAAGATGTTTATCTTGATGAAGGGATGCAAGCAGAAGAAAATGTATTTTCGGTGGATTATGATGTGTGGATCGATGAAGAAACTGGATATACTAAAATAGAAAAGTATGCTGGTCACCTGATTGCACTTCAATGTCCTGAATGCAACTATCAAACATTGAAAGTGGTGAAGGAAGAAATACTTGAGTCTCCCACAGAAATCGAAGAAGGCGAATTGATGAAGTTTTATAAATGCGATTACTGCGGATATAAAGAAAGAAAAGCATTTAGAGTTGCAAAACTAAAAGGAAAAGGCGCTGAGACAACTGCGCAATAATCTTAAAGCAAAAATTATAATGTAAAAAAGGCCGGTTATCCGGCCTTTTTTTATAAAAGATTGAGTATTTGCTCTTTAATTTTTTCAAGTTCCTCTTTCATGTTTACTACCAATTTCTGCATTCCTGCATCATTTGATTTGGATCCAATGGTATTGACCTCACGTCCAATTTCCTGGGCCATGAAATTCATCTTTTTTCCCATGGATTGTTTGCTATTTAATATCTCAGAGAAATAATTGAGGTGGCTTGTGAGCCTCACTTTTTCTTCACTAATGTCCAGTTTTTCGATGTAAAAAATAAGTTCTTGTTCGAGTCTGTTTACATCTATTTCCTCCCTAGTGACAAACTCTTTTAGATTATCATTTAGCCTTGCTCGTATACGCTCAACACGTAGTGGATCCAACTGGACGACTTCTTCCAGATTGCTTTCGATGGATTTGATGTATATTTTTAAGTTATCTGTAAGAACGGCACCTTCTTTTTCTCGAAAATCATTACAGTTTTCAAGTGCTTTTTTGATCACTGGTAATATGATTTCCCATTCACTTTCTCTGTTGGAATCATCCTCTATGGTCTCGATGACTTCCGGAAACTGTACTGCCATTCGAAACAGGTCCTCACTTTTTGCCTCTACACTATCGGAAAGAGACTTAAGCTTGTCATAATAGGCTCTGAATAATTTTTCATTAATATTCACCTTTGCCGTATCATCTTTTTTATTGGTGTATTCGAGTATCATACTCACCTTACCTCGTTCCAAATATTCGCTGATCAAATTGCGGACAAGGATTTCTTTGTCGTTAAAAGCTTTGGGTATGCGGATGCCGATATCTAAAAATTTCGAGTTTAACGTTTTTATTTCAACATTGATGGAATAATTGTCATCTTCATAGCGGGCTTGCCCGTAACCTGTCATTGATTTATTCATAAAAATTAGTTCAGGATTAGTTTTCTTTTATACATCTGAATAGTGTTTTGTATTCCATAATACAATGCATCACAAATCAACGCATGTCCGATGGAAACTTCGTCTAAAAAAGGAATACAGGTTTTTAAATAGTGCAGATTTTCCAGGCTTAAGTCATGCCCCGCATTTATCCCAATTCCAAGTTCTTTGGCTCGATTCGCAGCTCGTACAAAATCATAAACAGCTTGTTCTTTATCTTTAGCGTAGTTGGTAGCATAAGGTTCGGTGTACAATTCTATACGATCTGTACCGATTTGATGTGCTGCTTCGATTATTTCAATTTTAGGTTCTACGAATATGGAAGTCCTGATGCCTTTGCTTTTGAGTTCTGAAATGATATCAATTAATAAGGCCTTATTATTTATTGTATCCCAACCAGCATTGGAAGTAATAGCATCCGGTGGATCTGGCACAAGGGTGGCCTGATGTGGTTTAACCTTCATCACCAATTCCATATAGCGTTTATCAGGATAGCCTTCAATATTAAATTCTGTTGTAACAACTTTTTTTAATTCCAGTACATCTGCATATTTAATATGCCGCTCATCGGGCCTGGGGTGAACGGTAATACCCTCGGCTCCAAATTTTTCGCAATCCAGAGCCATTTTCACCACATTGGGCATATTCCCACCCCTAGCGTTTCGAAGCGTTGCAATCTTATTTATATTTACACTTAACTTGGTCATTCCTTTCATGGAAAATCGATAACTTTACGGCAAGATAAGGATATTAATTATGAGTTTAAAAGAACAAATTGAAGCCGACATAAAAAAGGCGATGCTCGAAAAGAACAAAGATGACTTACGGGCACTTAGGGCCATTAAGTCTATGATTCTTTTGGCACAAACAGAAAAAGGTGCCGGAGAAAGTCTGAGTAGTGAGGCAGAAGTAAAAATATTGCAAAAAGCTGCAAAACAACGAGCTGACAGTCTTGCAATTTACAAACAGCAAAAAAGAGAAGATCTCGCCGAAGTGGAGCAATCAGAATTGAATGTCATCCAACGATATCTTCCTGAACAAATGTCTGAGGATGAACTTGAAAAATTAATTGGGCAGATCATCCAGAAAATTGGCGCATCATCTATCCAGGATATGGGAAAAGTAATGGGAATGGCCTCCAAAGAGCTTGCAGGTAAAGCAGATGGCAAAACCATCTCGCTTATTGTAAAAAAACTTCTTTCTTAAGATCTTGAGCGCAGCTGATATCATCATCATTATTTTTTTAGCACTGGGTGCATACAGTGGTTTTAAGAAAGGCCTAATAGTGGAAATTATTTCTATCCTGGCTTTTGTATTGGCAATAATTGGGGGTTTCAAACTCCTCCATATCGGTATGGAATATGCTTCCAAAGCATACGATGGATTTGGTAGTTTTTTGCCTTTTGTTGCGTTTCTGGCTCTTTTTGTTTTGATTTTGTTGGTAGTAAATCTTATCGGTAAAATATTAAAAAATATTATTGATTGGACACCACTTGGTGTTTTAGATAATTTTGCCGGTGCATTAATAGGAATTGCTAAATGGGCACTTGGATTGAGTATTTTTCTTTGGGTTATGTCAGCCCTTAGTATCAATCTGCCTGATTTTGCAACCAACAATTCTAAAATACTTCCTTACATTTCTGGTTTTGCGACAAAAGTAGGATCGTATATTTCTTCAATCTTTCCTTCTTTTGATAGCTTTATTAAAACATTGAAAGAATTATTTGAAAGCTTTACCTCTTGATATTAGTCATCGATAATTTTGATTCGTTTACGTATAATCTTGTCGATTATTTGAATCAATTGAATATAACAGTAGAAGTGCAACGGAATAATGCACCGTTAAATGAATTAATTTCCGATAAATATACAGGACTGGTGCTTTCACCAGGTCCAGGTGTTCCAGTAAATGCTGGGTACCTTATGGAAATATTGGATTATTATCATACTAAAATACCTATTTTGGGCATTTGCCTGGGACATCAAGCCATAGGAGAATTCTTTGGAGGGAGACTTATAAAGGCCAAAAAACCTATGCATGGAAAAAATTCATTCATTTTTCATGATGGAGACAGACTATTTGATCATTTACCTCCCAAATTTCGAATTGTCCGGTACAATTCCTTGCTTTGCGATAATATCAATACAAATCTCCAGACTATTGCCAGCTCAGATACAGGTGAAGTCATGGCGTTGAAGCACAAGGAATTACCAATTTACGGTTTACAATTTCACCCTGAAGCAGTATTAACACAATATGGATTGGAAATATTAAGAAACTGGAAAAATATAAATTCAATTACCAATTGAATTA
>JAHEMV010000426.1 GCA_024643455.1 Cytophagales bacterium | reverse complement strand
AAAGGAATTCATGTGATCGATAATTCAAATAAAGAACAGCCAAAAATTATTAGTTTTATAAATATCCCAGGTAACTATGAAATGGCAGTGCGAGGAGATCGTTTGTTTGCCGATAGCTATCTGGATTTGTTGGTCATAGACATTTCCGACCCAGTGAATGTGAAACTAACAAAAAGAATTGAAAATATTTTTCTCAATTTAGCCCAGCAAAATCAATATTATGACCCTGTAAATGGAATAATTGTAGATTATGAGGCAAAAGAAATAGTTGAAGTAAATGGAAATCAATTCAACGGTTCATTCCCTTCCTATTACTACTACGGAACGAATTCTTTTGCTTTTAAAGGTGCCTTTTCCAGTAGCGATATGATTATGTCCAGTTTTGCTCCGGAAAGTATGCCGGTCATGCAAACTGGTGTTGGTGGATCTATGGCGAGGTTTACAATAATGAGCGACCATTTATATAGCGTTGACAACAGCAATATGCAGGTTTTTGACATCACAAACCTGGACAATCCTGTACCTGGAGCTAATCTTAATTTAGGTTGGGGAGTGGAAACGATTTTCCCATATAAAAACAACTTATTTCTGGGTACACAGTCAGGCATGTTGATCTATGATAATTCAGATCCTAATTTCCCAAAACTTACTAGTACTATTTCACATATTGTAAGCTGTGATCCTGTTGTAGTAGAAAATGACATCGCTTACGTCACATTACGTGGTGGTACAGGTTGTAGGAATACAGCTTCTAACCAACTTGATGTAATTGATATAAGTGATTTGAAAAATCCAAAAATCCTTGTTACTTATCCAATGACCAATCCTCATGGTCTTGGCATAGATAACGGCACTTTATTTATTTGTGAAGGCAATGCCGGGCTCAAAGTTTTTGACGCAAGTGACATCTATAAAATATCGAATAACCTGTTGGCTTACTATGGAGAATTTGATGCTTTTGATGTAATCCCATTCGAAAATACGCTAATACTCATTGGTAATAATGGACTATATCAATTTGATTATTCAAATCCAAAAGACATCAAATTTCTGAGTATGATCTCTGTTTCACGCGATCAGCCAATGTTATAATATATGTTTATGAGATCTGAATTTTTTAGTCTGATCGTATTACTCGTCATATCATCAGTTGTCAACAGCTATGCACAAATTGACAGAAAAGCATTAATAGTACTCAATAATGGCAATAAAATAAAAGGTGCCGTTATCGAATCATATGATGACAAGATGCTAAAGGCAACTGTAGATGGATATAATGAATTCATAATACGATATGACCTTATAAAAAAGATAAGTTTTAAAGGAAATGGAAAAGTAGAGAAAGACTTTGAAGACAAAATTGGCACCCACCCTTCACTGAAAATTGAGTCATTTTACCACGAATTCAGAGGAGGATTGCTTTTTGGAGAAGAAAATACTTCAGGCTGTGTTCAAACGCTAAATGGTTATCAATTTAATAGGTACCTTGGCACTGGACTTGGCATTGGGCTTAATAAATATGGTAATTATTTAGCAATGCCAATCTATGCTCAGATCAAAGGGTACTTATATGATAAAAAAGTTTCCCCATTTTATTTTGGTGATATAGGGTACGGTCTAGCCTGGAAAGCAAAAAATACTGATGACATTTTTGATATTGTAAAGGTAAATGGCGGTCTCTACTGGCAGCTTGGCATTGGTTATCAAATCAATTTTTACAATAGTGCTATGACATTTAGTTTTGGATATGTTAATCAAGATTCTAAAGCAGAATACATCTATTATCGTCCATGGGGTATTGATGATGTTAAAGTGACAGAGGACAGAATGCTCAGAAGAATTTTAGTGTCGGTTGGATTTATATTTTAATATTTTTTTTCAATCACTAAGACTCATTGATCCTAAATAATCAGTATTAGCAAGATCAATTAAACCGAGAGTTCCTAGAAACAAAAATATCACACCAATAGATAAACCAGCAGTCCTGACATTGCTTTTCGTTGTGTCTTCAACAACTATTTTTTCAATTTGTGAAATGGGGATGATAACTGATGCAGTATCCGGACCAATCATGCTATACGTTTTTAGGTATTCCCCATCCTCTTTAATGTCAATGAATATATGATTATACAACTCGAATTCCTTTTGATTCCTTTTTTTAGCATCCTTGGTTCTGATATATATGTTCCCCTGATGATTTACAGCATCATCAATGGTAATTGATCTATATGGATTATTGACAATTATTTCTTCGATTTCATCTTTTTTCATAAAATCCCTTTTTACACTCCTTTTACTAACTACATTCCCATCCTCAACATCAATCCAGGATAAATTGTATGTTTCCCCATTAATAGTTTTAATTTTTATTTGTTTATCGTCGGATTCAGAAGCTTTTTCAGGAGTATAACTTTGTTTCTGGTATGCAACGCACGATTGAAATAAGATTAGCAATGAAAGAAAATAAGCAATGCATTTAACATCTTTGATAAGATTTTTCATGGTTTTGGTAGTTTATTATATAATCCTAGTTCCTGTCAAATTGTTCCAAACCATGACTGGAATAATTGTACATTTTGCAACTAAAAAAATTATAATTATTAAAAATCTCTGAAACCTTGAAAAGTTAAAAATGGAATCCCTTAATAATTGAAAAGTCGATTCAACTAAAAAAAATGGATCTACCCAAGTAGTGCTCCGGCCAATGTGCCGGTAAGCATAGTGGCTAAAGAGGCGCCTAGTAGTGCGCGCATCCCTAATTTGGAGATATCTCCCTGACGATTGGGGGCCATTCCGCCAATTCCTCCGATCTGAATTGCGATGGAACTAAAATTTGAAAATCCGCATAGAGAAAAGGTAGCAATAATGAGTGATTTATTGCTTAGCATTCCCGCAGATTTCATTGTAGCAAGATCCAGATAAGCAACAAATTCGTTGATTACAGTCTTCTGACCAAGTAAACTTCCTACCTGCAAGGCTTCACCCCATTCAACGCCCATCATAAAAGCAAAGACCCGAAATACATTTCCCAAGAGATATTGTAATGAAAATCCATCAAATATTCCGTTTGTTGATTCAACAACCAGTTGATTCAATCCTGTATATTCTCCAATGATATCTTTGAGTAAAAAATTAACTGCAGCTATAAGCGCTATGAACGCTAATAACATTGCACCAACGTTTAAAGCAAGTTTTAATCCATCAGAAGCTCCTTTTGCCAAGGCATCAATAAGGTTCACTCCTGTTTTATCACCACTGATCTGTAATTTATGATCCAACTTATCATAATTCTTTTCTGGGACCAAAAGTTTGGACATAACAATCGCTGCCGGTGCATTCATCACTGAAGCGCTTAATAAAAAGGTTGCGTATTTGGTTTGTTCAGCGGTATCATTTCCACCTAAAAAGGCAACATACCCAGCCAATACTCCTCCAGCAATAGTAGCCATACCTCCTGTCATTAGGCACATCAACTCTGATTTTGTCATTTCTGGAATAAACGGTCGCACTAAAAGCGGAGCTTCAGTTTGCCCTAAAAAAATATTACCGGCAGCTGATAGACTTTCTGCACCGGACAATTTCATTGTTTTTGACATGATCCAGGCAAACCCATACACAATTTTTTGAAGAACACCCAGATAATACAAACCAGTAGAAAGGGTTGAAAAAAAGATGATGGTGGGAAGTACATTCAACGCAAAAATAAATCCGTATTTGTCATTATTTAATAATTCACCAAACAGGAAAGAAGTTCCCGCATTAGTGAAATCAATAATGTAAACAAAAAATTTACTGACTTGTCGAAATCCTATACTTACAAATTCGACCTGTGTGATCAATAACCCAAATGCAATCTGAAGCAACAACCCACCTACTACTAATCTCCAATTGATTGATTTTTTGTCCTTTGAAAATACCCAGGCTACTCCAACAATAAAAAGCAGTCCAAAAAATGCCCTGATAAAGCCCATTTAAAAAAAAATTAATTTCGTTTATTTATTTCATCACGAATCTTTGCTGCTTTTTCGTAATCCTCCTGTTCTATTGCTTTATTGAGCATTTCATTTAATTTCTCCATTTTTAAATCTTTAAGCTTCTCAGAACTTGCGGAAGGCTTTTCTTTTTTTGGTTTTAATTGTTCCAGCTCTTTCTGAATATCCGGTTCATCCTCCTCTTCTTCTGATAATTCAATACCTGCTTCAGAAAGAATATTTTCATAGGTATAAATCGGAGCGTTAAAACGAAGGCCAATAGCAATGGCGTCAGAAGGCCTCGAATCTATTTCTATAGTTTTTTTGTCATTTTCACATATTAACTTAGCAAAAAACACCCCTTCCTTCAGATCAGAAATGATAATTTCCTTGATCACAAAATCAAAACTCATGGCAAAAGATTTGAAAAGATCATGCGTCATGGGTCTGTTAGGAATAATTTTTTCTATTTCTATGGCAATCGCCTGCGCTTCAAACATCCCTATTATTATTGGCAATCTTCTTTTGCCTGGTTTTTCTCCCAGTACAAGTGCAAATGAACCACTTTGCGATTGACTTGATGAAAGTCCTAATATTTCTAATTTTATTTTATCCACTTAAAAAATTGTGTTTATAACGATTTTACCTTCGCAGTTAATCTGGGCAGAATTTCAAAAGCATCCCCGACTATTCCATAATCTGCTGCTTTAAAAAAAGGCGCTTCCGGGTCAGTATTTATAGCTACAAGGACTTTTGATGCATTTACTCCGGCCAAGTGTTGAATTGCTCCTGAAATTCCGACGGCAATATAAAGGTTTGGGCTAACTTTTACACCAGTCTGACCTACATGTTCGTGATGTGGTCGCCATCCAATATCGGAAACAGGCTTGGAACAACC
>JAHEMV010000425.1 GCA_024643455.1 Cytophagales bacterium | reverse complement strand
TCCTGTGGATACATTGGAAGATTTAGAACGAATCAGAACATATTTTTGATCAAAATAATATGAGTCTTAAAAAATTTAAAGTTGGTAACATTGAAATCGGATCAGAACAGTTATTTCTGATCTCCGGACCATGCGTGATCGAAGAGGAAAAGATCATGATGAACACTGCCGAGGAACTCAAACGGATTGAAGAGCGGATCGGTGTGCCCATCATCTATAAATCATCCTTCATGAAAGACAATCGCAGCGATGCCTCCTATTATATGGGACCAGGAATCGACGAAGGATTGAAAATATTGGCCCGTATAAAGAAAGACTATGGATTTTCTATACTTTCTGATGTGCATTATCCCGATCAGATGGATGCATGTGCCGAGGTGTTGGATATCATTCAGATTCCGGCTTATCTGTGCATGCAAACCACACTAGTGCTTGCAGCGGGGAAAACCGGGAAAGTAGTTAACCTAAAACACGGTCAGTTTCTCGCTCCGGAAAACATGATCAAGCCAGTTAAAAAGGTAGAATCCGTCGGCAATGAAAAAATTATTCTTACCGAACGCGGATTTACCCTTGGTTATAATGATCTGGTTGTGGATCCTCGTAGCTTTTATCATTTGCAAGAGACTGGTTATCCGGTTGTTTTTGATGTTACGCATTCCATTCGCAAATATGGCATTCCAAGTTCGGATCCAAGTGGTGGCGCGCGTCAATACCTGGAAGTACTCGGTCGTGCCGGTATTGCAACTGGCGTTGATGGATTATTTATTGAAACACACCCATGCCCATCAGAAGCCTTATGCGATGCTGCCAGTCAACTGGACATCAGCAAACTGGAGGAATTCATGAAACCACTGATAGAAATACATCATGTGGTAAAAAAATATTTGAAATAAAAAATTAACAAAAACCAATATAAACATATGGAACTTTATCTCGATTCAGCTGACATCAATGAAATCAAAGAAGCATTTGAACTGGGCTTCCTCAGCGGATTAACTACCACGCCAACCTTTATGCACCGTCATGGCATCACAGACATCGACGGAACAATCGTGGAATTATCCAAAATCGTTCCTGTACTTCAAATCGAAGCGCTTGGTTCGACTGCTGATGAAATTGTGGCTGAAGCAAAACGGCAGCACAACCTTGGTCTTGACAAAAAAAGAACTGTATATAAAATTCCTATTTCCATCGAAGGAGTTAAAGCCTGCAAGCGATTACGCGATGAAGATTTTCTGGTAAATATTCACCTGGTTTACACATTACAACAAGCATATATGGCTATGGCTGCAGGGGCAACTTATGTTTGCCCTTTGGTGGGTAGACTTCAGGACCAGGGGCATGATGCCATCGACCTGATTGATCAATGTGTTCAGGCCGTGAATTATTATGAATATGACACCAAAATCATGTTCTCGTCTGTTCGTAACAATGAGCACATCCGCAATGCACTCAGTGTAGGTGTGCATACTATCACTGCTCCCTGGAAAGTGATCAAGCAACTACCAGAAAACAACCTTACCGAACTCGGTACACGCCAGTTTTTTGAGCATACCCGATTGATGACTCAGCAAGTAAGAAGCATTATGACCGGGGTTAATCCGACCGTGAGTAAAAATGACTCGATGCATGATTGCCTGGTAAAAATGACCGTTGGCGGTTTTGGAGCTGCTACCGTCGTAGATGACGCAGGTGCCCCTATTGGCATTTTCACAGATGGAGATTTGCGCAGAATGATTGAAAAAGAAGGCGGACAGGCTGTAAATAAAAAAGTGGGTGACTTACAACTAAAGCAGCCAAAATCCATTGAAGCAAATGCATTATTGCTTTCTGCTTCCAATTTGTTCAAAGATTCTCAGGTAGATACGCTTATTGTCACTGAAAACAACAAAGCAATTGGGATGATCGACATACAGGATTTGATGAAGCTTGATAGAGCGTAATCGTTTTAGGTTTTTTGTTATTGATCATAATTTGTTAAAAAAGCTTCATGATCAACAAATTGTACCTTTTCAACAAAAGTTGAAAAAGTCGCTGTCCCCCGCTGGCGGGGGTAGGGGGTGGACTCAGAAACGATTAAATTATGGATTTGGCATCTTCGGACAACAATTTTCTCTACAATAAAAACCTTAAATCGAAAGCAGGTTCCTTGAGAAAAAGCATGACAAAGGCAGAGTCATGCCTATGGAAATATGTATTACGGGGGCGAAGATTGAACGGGTTTCAATTTAGAAGACAACGGCCTGTTTTGAATTATATAGCTGACTTTATGTGCAAAGAATTAAACTTGATTATAGAAGTCGATGGCATAACGCACTCTTATGAAGAAGTAGCTCAAAACGATGTCAATCGTCAAAAGAAGTTGGAAGAAGCAGGCTTTACTGTAATAAGATTTACAGATGACGAGGTGCTTGAAAATATTGATCGAGTAGGAAATCATTTGGAAGATTGGATTGAAAAAAATCCACCCCCTGCCCCCGCCAGCGGGGGACATCAATTGGATTGAATACTGTAGTATACCATGTTCTAATAATTTCAATAAATTGGTCTAAAAAAATCATTAAAAAATAAAACCAAATGTTAAATATTGAATTTATTTTGATCCTTAAAGACTACTATCACTAACAAAAATCACATGCACGAAGAACTATTCGAATCCCATGGAGGACAATTCATTACTCCTGCTAATTTGTTTCGAGGGAAGCTCATGAACATAAAAGCACTCCTTTTTGACTGGGATGGGGTGTTTAATAGTGGCGCAAAAGGCGAAGTCCCAAGTAACTTTAATGAGGTAGACAGCATGGGGATTAACATGCTGCGCTTTGGATATTATATGCTTTTGGGCCGTATACCTTATACAGCAATTGTTACAGGCGAGACCAACCAAACAGCATTCAAATGGGCACAACGTGAACGACTTGATAATGTGTATTTCCAGGTTAAAAACAAAGTCGATATAATTGCCCGTTTAAAGGCAATACATAATATTGAACCTGACGAAGTACTTTTTGTCTTTGATGATGTTCTAGATCTTTCACTAGCAAAAGTAGTTGGCGCCCGATTCCTGGTGAATAGAAAAGCGAATCCATTGTTCAATGCCTATTGTATCAAACATCATCTTTGTGACTACCTCACCTACTCTAAAGGAAGTGATCATGCTCTTCGTGAAATTTCAGAGGTGGTATTAGATGGCATTGGAAAATTTGAAGATACCCTCAACGAGCGCATATCTTTTGATGGGATTTACAGTGAATTCCTAAAAGAAAAAATGGAACGAAAAACAGATTATCTTAAATCGGAAAATGGCGTCTTTATAGAAAAAGAATATAAAGAGATCATATAAGGTGTTGTTAAATTAATTGTCAAACTCATCCTTAACCAAACCTATATGATCCTTAGATAACAAGGATTTTCGATGAAAATCATAACATTTTTTCTAGTACTAAACCTATTTCGATTATCTTTCCTCCTAAATTCTATTCTGACAGAATTAGAATCGCTAATGAACGTTTTTTCTATATCCAATGAAAAAAAAACTGTCCATAAAACATTTTATGAAAATCTTCTTTAGGATTTTCTTATGGATTATTGGCGTATTTACAATCCTTTCAGTTAGTCTTTCTCTTCTACTACTCATTCCTTCGGTGCAACAAGTTGTAGTGAATAAGGCCACCAATTTTGTGAGTACCAAAACGAACATGAAGTCCAGCATTTCCTCTGTACATATTGCCTTCCCAAAAACCATTAAAATTGGGGGTATCTTCATTGAAGATCGACAGCAAGACACCCTACTTTATTGCAAGGAAATTTCAATTAATGCTGCCCTTTTACCTTTAATCAATAGAAAAGTACAGGTTGATTATATAAAAATCAGTGGATTGAAAGCACACATCCTACAGGCTGAAGACAGCACCTATAACTTTGCCCCATTACTTGATGCATTTGCTACAGACAAAAATTCAACGAATAATCCCTCCGCCAAACCGTGGTTGATCGAACTGGTTGAACTAGATCTTCTGGATATCAGGGCAGATTATGTTAGCCGGATTGATTCGGGTTTTTATAAATTAAATCTGGGGAAATTGGGTATTCTGGCCAAATCCATTGATGTAGCATCCAACAAATTTGATTTGAATAAAATCAATATTGAGAATACATCCATTTCCATGAAAATGGGAAACAAGCCTCCAGGTCCACAGTCACCATCAAATCCAATTACCATTCCTTTAGATCTAGGACTAGATGAACTGAATATTGAAAATTTTCACTTTGACATGAAATCCTATCGGGGAGATTTTGACCTGGTCGCTGATCTTAAAAAAGCTAATTTACTTCCTTCAAAAATAAATTTGCCGCAATTCAATATCGGACTAAAAGAGTTGCAAGCTGACGGCATAATTGTAGCATTGAAGTTATTGCCGGGTGACTCATCTGTGCAATCACTAAAAACCCAAGGCATCGATACTGTTAAGCAAACAGCTACCCAACACACTTTTGGCGATTTTGACTGGCAATTTTCTATTCAGAAAGCTGCCATCAGTAATACATCATACACCATGGATTTGAACCAAAACCCAAGACAGACCAAAGGTATGGATTATGAACATATGGAGCTGTCTGACATCAGTTTTACTGCTGACAGTTTGTTTTTTAACCAGGATTCATCTGGCTTCCTTGCCCGAACCTTTAATATAAAGGATATTTCCGGCCCGGAAGTAAAACATATTTCAGGAAATTTTTTTATGGATAATACGCATATTTCTGGTGATAACATCAGAATGCAAACACCTAAAAGTAAGATTGAAGGATCCATCAATCTTGGATATCCAGCATTATTACAGATCGGCAACAATGTTGATTTGCTTGAAATAGAAT
>JAHEMV010000424.1 GCA_024643455.1 Cytophagales bacterium | reverse complement strand
TCTTGGAAACATCATACCTCGTCTGTATTCTACCGCCATATTTAAATTTAAAGGATGTCTTACCCTTATTTATGCTTATTTCATGACCGGTAAGACTATTTTTTATAGAAGATTCCTTTTCTTTCCTAGACATGACATCATTGCCTTCTCCCTCTGAATCAATATTTGTAGAAGTATGGGAAACAGCTGATTCTTCATTTTGTAACGAATCAACAGCAAGTCCATCAACTTGCTGACCATTCACAGGATTAAATGTAAAAAGGGAAACCAGCAAAAAAATCGTGGGTACCAGGTATTTTTTAAAAAATAACATAAACTTAATATAGATTTAAAGAGGCAACTTACTAAGTTATTGGCTAATGTGAGATGTTTTTAATGTTACATTTTTATTAATATTAAAATCATAATGTTATGCATAGGTTATTCGTAATTTTAATATTAAATAAAATTAATAATGAAATAATATAATATCAATACACAATAATTAAAATAGAGTCATTCAGGCCTGACAATTTTTGTTAACATTACGGTAACAATAAATTTTTATTGCTTTTTAAGGTTTGTTGTGTGCTTGATTTAACCCTTTTTTTCTGGAAATAATCCGTTTTGATTTTAGGCAATTCTGAACGCCTTTTCCTTTCATCGTCCGTTTCAATAAATATTTCATAGTCACAACCAGTTCGTTATCAATGGTTTGTGTTGTACGTATAATAATTTATTAAAATAATTGTATTATTCGGTTACTTTTTATGACTTTTTAGGAATATACGGATGAATTTTACTACAAAAGTGCGAGGTTAGTAAAGTTTAGTAGTCAACTTTTTAGTCATCTGTGTTCATTTTGTGTGAAAGAGCTGGGAAACCAGCTCTTTTAATTTGACTAGTTAAAAGAAAAAATATTTTATGGCTTGTATAACGCCAACTACAATCAAAAGACCTCCGATTCCTTTACTTACATACACATTAAGATTGGTTGTATGTCTTTTAATATGTTCACTCAAATATCCATAAATGCCAAGTATTATAAATTTTCCGATGGATACTCCAACCAGAAATAGTACCATATGCCATGATTTCAGATATAGCACATTGGCTGATTTAAGATAAGCCAGGACAAATATCCAATAGGGTATTGTCTGTGGGTTTAATATGGCTACAACAATTCCGTTCAGAAAAGTGGATCGTTTACTTTCTGTAGAAATATCTGCCTTAGGATTATCTTTTTTGAAAATGAAAAACAATCCCAGTAATAAAAAAAAAGCTATTACGATTAATTTGAGTTCAGGGAATTCTTCAATTTTTCTTGAGATCAGTTTTCCAAACATAATAGCAATTGTTGCCTGGCCGATTTCTACTAATGCAGCAGCAAAGCTAAATCTCAATGCAGAAGAAAAATTCTTTTTTAGTGTAATATCAACTACAGAAAGGTTGATTGGACCAAAGGCGACTCCACCTAAAAAACTACCAATAAATCCAAATAAAAATTGCATGATCATGTTTTTTAATTCAGTGATCCAATTACGAAATCAAAAAAGTTGATATGTATGATGTTGTGACTGGTTAGGGAATCAGCGAAAACACAACCGATCAAAGCATTTCTATTTTGAATGACACATTCTCGACTAAATCTCGGGAAAATTCAAATCCAAAATCTTCTTCCTGAAGCAAAGATAATTGATCTATTGACTTTTTGTAATAAAGCCTGGCCTGGTTTCTGGCATTTCGAAGTTCATTAGGATTTTGATTATTAGCTTCTTTAAGTATCATTTGTGCTTTAAAATAATAAGCGATACCTAATCCGTATTCTTTTACTTTGTTCCATTTATTATTTTCCATCCGCTCCAAAAACGAAATACTTTTGTCCAGCGAATCGAGGCTTTCATAATTGTAAATTAATTGTTCAAAATCCAACCTTTTGACCTCTGGCTTTCGTAACTCAGTTCGGATGCTGGCTTCTCCTTCAAGGAATACTTCCATACTTACAAAGTTGCTTTGAAGCTGCCAGTAAGGGTCTTCAGGAAGATGGGTCAAAACCATTCTTCTTGGTTTTACCAAAAAGAAATAATCCAGTTTTTTTCTTGTGAAATCCTTTGTGATTTTATTCCCGGCTAATCGATCTACTTCATTATTGACACTTGCCCAGGTCACATCCAGCAATTCCCATTTCCCATTGATTTTCACACTATTCCATGCATGATTTGGGAATCTCATTTCTTCACCAGCAAAGTCCTTGACATATCCTTTAACAATTCTGCTTTCTATGCCGATTTTAGCACACATCTCTTGAAACAATTTGGCATAACCTTCGCACACTGCTATGCGACTGCTCCATACTTCGAAGGTGTTTTGGCTACTGGCATTTCCAATTAATAGAGCATTTTGATCATATTGGATATTGAGGGCAATCCATGTATAAATACTCCTCACTTTACTCACTTCATCATCAAATTGATTGGCAAGATAAACAGCCAGGTTTTCATATGAAGCAAATTTATCGTAGTCAATCATTGATACGAGTTCATCTACATTTATATATGAAGCATTGAGAGTAGTGCTAAAATTATAATCTAAAAAGTAGTTGGTTGGACTTGCATACAATTGTCCCTGATCTGGAGTTTGTGCTATTGCACTATTCCAAAGTAAAAATATGGACAATATGTAAGTGACTAATTTCAACGTGTGCCAGTTTGTATTTTAACTATTTTAAAAAGTAAAAGTGCTTGTAAAAAACAGGACCATAAAATTAAACAGTCAATTGAATCTATTGAGCGTAACAAGCTACTTTAAAGTACATTATAGCAATCTGCTTTTAAAGACAACGGCAAAAAAGAAGAAAACACAAAAAATATAATTATATCAATATTAAATAATAAATCCAGCAGATAAATATCTGGTTTGAGCCCTTTTGATATGTGTTTTTCAAAATTAGATTATAAAGAATTGTCTCTTCTCTGCTATAATAAAATAGCAAACTGACAAATTTCTTACTTCATAAGCCCACTTGGTCTTCTGGCTTACTGATCAGATTATGCAATGTGAAAACTTGGATGAAAAATGACCAATGAATAGACAGTCTTGGATAATATTTTTTAATTTTATCAGCAACGAAACAACGTATAAATGCAAGAACGACAATGGGCCCTTATTTGCCATTTATCAGTACTAGCTGGATTTGTGATGCCTTTTGGGAATCTTATAGTCCCGATTATAATTTGGTCAGTAAAAAAGGATGAATTTCCTATGGTGGATGTTCATGGAAAAGAAGTAATTAATTTTCAGATTTCATTTACAATATGGTTTATTGTTTCAGCTATTCTGATTATTGTATTGCTTGGAATATTCATGCTTATCGGACTTGCAATTTTGCAATTGGTCCTTGTCCTAATCGGTGCGCTCAAAGCAGATCGTGGTGAATTGTATCATTATCCGTTGACCATTCAATTCATCAAATAAATATCTCTAGTTTAATTTTAAGTAAATCATCTGGTGAAACAAGCCAGTTCAAACTATACACCAATGAGCAATATATTTGCGGATCGTTTATCTGACGTACCCAAATCCTTTATAAGAGAAATTTTGAAAGTTGCTATCGATAAGGAAGTGATTTCTTTTGCAGGTGGATTACCAAATAGAGATCTGTTCCCAATTAATGATTTGAAAAAAGCTGCAGAAATTGTATTTGAAAAAGTGGGGCCTGATGCATTGCAATACAGCAATTCAGAGGGATTGGTTGAATTACGAAAATTTATTTCCAATCGCTACAAGCAAAAGTTTGATCTGGATATACCTGTGGAGGAAATCCTGATTACCAGTGGTTCGCAACAAGGACTGGATCTGCTTGGAAAAACCTTCCTGAATGAAGGAGATGATATTATAATTGAAGAACCTGGTTATCTGGGTGCAATCCAGGCCTTTTCTGTATATAAGTCGCGTTTTAATCCAGTAAAAATAAATGAACCTGGCATGGATCTCGAAGCGTTAAAACACGTATTCCTCGGTCGAAATCCAAAGCTTATTTATATGGTGCCTAATTTCCAAAATCCGTCGGGCATGAGTTATTCGGATGAAAACAGAAAAGAAATTGCTTCATTACTCGTGTCTCGAAACCTTTTTTTGATTGAAGACGATCCATATGGTGATCTTCGTTATACCGGCCTTCAAAAAATTAGCTTCAAGCAGCTTTTGCCAGACCAAACCATTATGCTTGGATCTTTTTCAAAAACCGTGGTTCCCGGTTTTCGTCTGGGATGGATTGTAGCGCCTAAGCATATTTATGAAAAATTATTGATAGCAAAACAGGCTTCCGATTTGCATACTAACCAATTTGCACAATGTGTCTTGGCTGAGTATCTGGCAATGGGGGGATTTAATGCTCACGTTGAGAACATAAGGCGTGTATATAACATTCAGCGAGAGGCCATGATAGAAAGCATTAAAACTCATTTTCCAAAAGGAGTTCATTTTACCCAACCTGAAGGTGGAATGTTTTTATGGGTGACTTTACCTCACAATCTTTCTTCAATGAAACTTTTTGATATCGCAATTAAAAACAAAGTGGCTTTTGTTCCCGGACACCCTTTTTATATAGGTAAATCAGAAACCAATACATTAAGACTCAACTTCTCCAGCGTGGATAAAGAAACAATTGAGATCGGAATCCGACGATTAGGAGATGCACTTAGAACGATGCTTGAAGTAGGTTAGCCTTACGAAAATTCAAAAATATCCATGAAAATTGTACCTATTCGTACATCAATTTACTATGGATTTTTAGCGTATTTAAGTCAAAAGGACTTTTCCTGCCAATCCGCACTTTACGGGTCTTTTATCTTTATAGCGTGAAGTCCAGTACTGAGCAGTTTTGTTATCTTTTAAGGATGTGCAATAG
>JAHEMV010000423.1 GCA_024643455.1 Cytophagales bacterium | reverse complement strand
GTGCCCAATGAGACTTATATTATGCGGACAGAAAATAAAGAAATCGTTAATGTGGATTTAAATACTTATAAAAGATTAAATCCTGAATTAAAAGGACTGTTTGAACAAAAAGAAATAACCCTACTTCCGGAAACATTTATTCAAACAGGTGAGGCTGTAGGAAATGAACTGACTTATAGAATTGGGATTGTATCTAAGCAACCATTAAAATATGATTTTAAAAACCTGAAGTTTTTAGGATCGATCAAAATATTTCTCCTTTCAGAATCATCTTCACAAAATGAACATTTAAATATACCTGTACCAATTGAAATTGTGTCAAATGATCTGAATTCCATTATTCCTGTTTCTAGGGATATCGATCACTTGAGCATACCCTTAACGGAAATTGCATTTGAGGATCCTGACCTGTCGGACTCTGCACAGATAAAGATTATTACGAAATCGAATCCGGTTGGATATGAGACATATATTAAAGTGGAACCATCCATTGAGTTGAGTTCTTCAAGAAGGAGCTTTCAAGGGCTTGGTGTTCAAAAAATTCCGATAAGTATACGTGTTATCGGTACTTCATTGAGGGACTCCGTGAAAGTTAGTTTTAATGCTGAGAAGGGAACAATTATACCGAATACCATCTATGTCCATTTTCAAAGTCCTTCAATTGTGGAACTTCGTTCGGAGGGTTTGGGAATGACAAAATTAACGGCTTCCTCTGCTTTTAACTCAAATGAATTGGAATTCCGCTATGTCTTTCCTTGGGTATTTATTTTGATGGCTATTGTTGGCGGAGTGATCGGAGGGATAGCCAAGTATTTTTCAAATCAGGATAAACTTACTTTTCTTAAGTCAATTATAACAGGTATTGTATTGGGCTTTTTTGGATCTGTAGTTTATTATGTCCTCGGATATAGCCTGATTCAATTCGAAGTCAGTGATATTTTCAATGAATTTGCCGTGCTGGGTTTTAGTGCTTTGATTGCCTTTTTCGGAGTGAAGGTTCCGACATAGTTGATTTTTATTAAAAAAGGATTCCACTAATCATTCAAGTTATGATTTATATAAAAGTTGACATTCCAAAACATAATTTGGCATCTGAAATCAAAGACTTAGTTGAATCAGGTGCTGAGATTGTAGCGTCTTATGAGCAAGAAAATGAATTATGGACCATTGAATACACTTATCCGGAGGATGTCGAGACGGAACTACCTTTTGAATCTGCAGAACAATACGAAGTAGAATCTGCTGAAGAAGTCGGAGGCGGATCTCAAGATTTTCCTTAATGAAAATTTTTGTTAATGAACTTGTAAAAAATTTTCCCAAAATTAGGCGATAAACCACTTTCTTGATTAATTACAGAGCTTTTGTTAGACTCAGGATTTTAATAAAACTAAATAGAAATGGATATTAACCTACAGCAAATCTTAGTAGCCTTAGTAATGTTGGTGCCCGGATTTATAGCTACAAATATTCAAAGGGCCTTTATTTCAAGGAAATTTTCATCAGACTTTGAATGGGTTGTTAAAAGTCTCTTAATTGCTCTTACAGTAAATGCAATAATGCTGTTTTCAGTATTGATTTTTATCGATCCAGAATTATTAAAACTTTCGACAAAGGATATTTCCGACAGAATGTTAACTATTAATGGCAGCAGTGTAGGACTATATCTATTGATACTTTATACAGCATCCATAATTTATGGATTCATAACCGGGAAATTCCCAATACTTCAACTCAGAGCCATTTTAAGCAAATGGGGAATTATTTCGCTTGGTACGGATCAGTCAGTATGGAATCGATTTTTAGATAAGCAGCGTCCTCCTGATAAACGTTCGGTCTGGTTAAAAATTAAATTAGATGAAAAAAAAACGATTTTTGGTCAAATGAAACATAGCTCAGAGTTCATTAGTATGGATGAGGCCTTCGAAGTTTATCTTAGTCATGTTTGCTCTGCCGGAGAAGACGGATCATTGACTCCGTTGAGTATGGATGGCCTTTATATGCGAATTAAAACTGATCAACCTGCAGAAGTATATTTTAGAAAAGTGGGCTGGGAACCGAGAACCAATTTAAATGAAGGTGGAATAATACCCCAAACCGGTGCAGATCTCACTGATGAACATGCTTAGAAAAAACGAGTAATTATTATATAGCTTGGAAAAACCGGTCTCAATAACCACCCCATACCGGTGAAATTTGACCAGGGTTGCCGATTTTGGCTGACCACCCTATGCCGGTTTTTAAATTGTTGAAATTCAATAAATTCTACCTGTTTATCCAAAGGTTTATATCAACATTTTCTGGGTGGTCAAAGTCTACGGTTTTGCCTGCTCAATGAAGCTGTATTTTGCACTTACGAAGTAAAATTTGTAAGTGTTTTTTTTATAAGCCAGTTTTGTGCCAGGATTATCATAAAAAGAGAAAGATAAAATGGTCGGTGTAAACCTCTACTTTTCTATATCTACACGATGGTTGGTAAACGATTTCAATTTTTCCAGATAATCCCGCAACCTAACGATAGGAGAATCTGAAAATCCATCCTAAATGTGAAAGTCTGATTTAATGAACCGTTGTATTCGAGAACCGTACGTACGTGTCTGTGAGTCTCTTGCGCGCATATGTTTCGCGTGCTTTATTCTCCCTCCCACTCATCCACGCACCTGCCTGTCTGCCGGGATCGCGTGCCAGCTGACTCATTTTCTTTCACAAAGAATTGATATATTTAAGGAGGGATGAACAAAACATGTTTTTGAAAATGAATGGATTTTTTACATACAAGTGGGTTCTGCTATTTCTTTTTGTTTCATTGGTACATACGCATTGCAAGCAGAAACCGGCGACCTCCTCCGGAGTAATAGAAAAGATTGAGTCAAAGGCTAATATTGAAATTCCGGGAGACATACGTCTGTTTGATGGTGAAACGTTAGCCAATTGGGTAAGCACCAAGTTTGGTCCACAAGGCCAGGTTTATGTTTCCGATGGTGCAATTGTTATGCGAATGGGGGATGGTCCTACGGGAATTACCTGGCAAGGCAGCTTTCCCAAAGTAAACTATGAAGTAAGCCTGGAGGCCAAAAGAATAATGGGCATCGATTTTTTCTGTGGATTGACCTTTCCCGTAAAAGATGATTTCTGCTCGTTTATTGTTGGGGGATGGGCAGGCCCGGTGGTCGGGCTCAGTACCATTGATGGCCTGGATGCTTCCGAAAACGAAACCACTACCTTGATGCGATTTAACAAAGATGAGTGGTATAAAATAAAACTCCGGGTGACCTCTGAAAAAATTGAAACATGGATTAATGAGGAAAAGATGGTTGACCTGCCCTATCAGGGAAGGAAAATTGGTATTCGTCCGGAAATAGAATTGTCATGTCCTTTTGGCATCGCCACCTGGAAAACTACCGGAGCAGTTCGGAATATTTACTTGAAAGTGTTGTAAATATTTTTACTGCTTACATCCCTCAGCGTCATCCACCAGAGACGAGGTTCCACTCCTCAACGTTATCTCCTGGAAACGCTGAAGATTAGTAGGCAAAACACTCTCAGGCATATAAAACATTGTCAGAGAGTGATAATTTTAGGATCAACACATTATTATTAATGTAGCCGGTTGATTGAAAATCACGTCAAAATGCAAAGTGTTTCGCATATCTGGTAATAATCTGCAATTGATAAAATAAAAGCCTTAAAGAAATGATCCTAGTTCAAGTATGTATTGCGCTCCTGTTAATAGGGCCAATAATTTGGGAGATTCGTAATTGATTGAAGTATAAAGGATTTTCTACCCCTGCAGATAGATGCAATTATACTACAATGATTAATTCGGCAGTTTTAAATATTCACACTACTGGGTAGTTCCAAACACACCTGGCCATGAACAGGTAATCCTGAACTGATTCCAAAATCAGTTTAATCATTTCTTATCTAAAATTTATTTCTATGAAAAGATCATTTGATATTTTTTATGTGGTGACTGACCGTATCATCGCAGGTTTGGAAAATGGCGTCGTGCCATGGCAAAATCCTATTCGAAAAGGTTAACCAATGCTTCCGAGCAACCTGGTAAGAGGTAAATCCAATTCCGGTGCCAATGCCTTGCTCTTGTCGTTTAACGATTACTTGGTGCCATTCTATGCAACGTTTAAACAAATTAGTGCTATAGGCTGAAAAGTTAAGCTCGCTGAGAATTCATCCGAGATCATTTTCTGGGACATCCGAGTGTCCAGCAAGGCAACAAAGGAAAACATCTCTCAGGAGGAATACCTGGCATTTCCAAAGGATCAAAAGATGCAATACAAAGCTCTCCCATCCCATAGCAGATTATCCTGGAAAATATGAAGATCCTGCCTATGGTGTACTCAACATCACCATGAAGGGGGAGCAACTGCAATTTGTTTTTCACAATATTGTTCTGGCGTTGGGGCACTACCATTATGATCGATTCGATACGCCCGATGACCAGGTTTATGGAATTTATTCAGTTAATTTTTCCAATAACCCACAAGGTGGATACGTTGTAAATAATGGCAATACATTCTGCAATGAAGTCTTCCTAAATTTTTCTCACCGCTTATTTATTTAATGCGATCATTTTTTGAATTCAATTGATTTGTTCTTAACCAGAATAAAAAACAAATTTGAAACATAGTAACCTAGAGCAAAATAGTAACCTAATAAGGCCATTTTTATTGGGTTAATTTATTAAATATTGAACAGAATAAAAAACAAAAAACCGCCTAAAAATTAAATTTAGACGGTTTTGATGTTCATTAGTATTAAAAAAGCACGCCCGGAAGGATTTGAACCCTCAACCCCCGGAGCCGAAATCCGGTATTCTATCCAGTTGAACTACGGGCGCATCATTATATTATTGTTACTTAATTTGTATTCAAAAGAGCTAAATC
>JAHEMV010000422.1 GCA_024643455.1 Cytophagales bacterium | reverse complement strand
CAGGCAATTAGTATCAAATTGAATTATCTGGACAATCTCCACGAACTTAATCAGGCAACATTAAGAATGAATTACTTAGTAAAATAGAAAATTGAAACCAGTTTGGACAGATCAGATACAGAATACAGATTAGAGTGAATGTGGATCTTTTCAGATTAAAGTAAAAAATAAGCAAATGAAAACATTAAAATATATAGGATTAGCAATGTTAATTTTATCGGCTTGCTCCAAAGAAAAGAATGCAGAGACTACAAATCGTGCAACTTTACAGACAAAAGAAGATCGAGTAGTTAATTTAACCAAGGAGCAGGTTGCAGCAATAAAAATTAAAACAGGGCATGTCGAGAAACTTGATGTAAACAATGTTATAAAAGCAAATGGATATTTAGATGTTCCTCCGCAAAACAATGCAGTAGTAAGCCCAATGATCACAGGCTATGTTCGAAAAATAAATTATCTGATTGGTGATAATGTAAAAAAAGGACAAGTGATGGCTGAGCTTGAAAGCATGGAGTTTATAGATATGCAACAGCAATACATTGAACTTAATGCTCAAATGGAGTTTTTGAAGCAAGAGTATGAACGCCAAAAATTACTTCGCGATAGCAATGCTGTGTCCAAAAAGACATTCCTAAAAGCAGAGGTCGAATACAAAACCGCGGTTTCAATTTTTGAAGGATTAAAATCAAAACTTAATCTGCTTGGGGGCAATTTTGAGCAACTTGGTCAAGGGAAGATCGAACCTCATTTTGTGTTGCGGGCACCAATTTCGGGGAGCGTAAATAAGATGAACACAATGATCGGGAAGCATGTTGATCCATCTGAAGAAATCTTTGAAATTGTCAATACTGAACATGTCCACCTGGAATTAAGTGTCTTTGAACAGGATGTTTCAAAAGTAAAAAAAGGTCAAAAAGTATGGTTCAGGGTTTCCGATCAACCAGGCACAATATATGAAGGAGAAGTATTTTTGGTCGGCAAGGATTTGTCAGTGGATAAACGATCGATAAATGTCCATGTCCATATCCATGGAGATGAGTCGCAATTGCCGGTTGGCATGTACGTAAATGCCTCAATTGTTGTTGAGGAAAATCCATCAAACACGTTACCTGTGACAGCAGTGGTAGTCCAGGGAACGGATCAGTTTGTTTTTAAAATGAATGAACAATCTTCAGATCAGGTATCATTTAGCAAAATACCTGTCCATACAGGGATGGAATCGGATGGATTAATAGAACTTACGAGTTTGGATGGAATATCCACATCAGATGATATCGTGATAGAAGGTGCGTTTTACTTGTTAAATGCATTTTCAAAAGTTGATTAGTGATTGAATAGAAATCGGTAACTAAAAGATTCATTATAAAAAACTAACTAATTAAATCTGTTTACCTTTTCAAAGCAAAAATAATATATGAAAATAAGGGCAAATATTTCTAAAAAAGCACTCAGATTGAAAAAACAAGTTTTTGATATTTGATTCAGTTTTTTTTTAGCGACATTTAGGCCTATATATTTCTATAAAATTTAGGTATAGATTGAATTCAAAGATTTTTTTTAAGAAAAAAGCATGAAAAATTTAAGATTAGCATTATTGACCGGATTAGTTTTTGTCATGGCATTGGGCTTTCAAAATTGCAAAAAAAAGAATGAGGAAGACCCAAAGCAGGTGACCATAAATATATTGAAATCAAAAACCTGGATCGTTAGTTCAGTGGCTGTTCCAGTAAATACTGCAACAGAATCATCGGATTGGGTAGATTTTAAAGTTACCTTTTCTGACACAAATATGACTACTGCCGATTATCCAACCGGAGCAGTCGATGTGTGGCCCTCAGGACCGTATACTGTTAGTGATGACGGAAAGTCAATTACCCGTAGTTCAGATAATATTATAATGCAACTAAATCCTGTAACGGACACTAATTTTACAGCAATTTTTACTCCACCACCTGGAACTGAAATTGGAGCCAGAATAGCCTCACTTGATGGAGAATACAGATTTAACATGAAATAAATTTTATTATAATACTAGTATAAGAAGGCTGCGCTTTGTTCAGCCTTTTTTTATTTTTTAATTTTTCTCAATTTCATACATATAAAGATTGCGGCAATAATAAATTAAGATTTTAATTTCAGGAACTCTATATTTAAACTTTGAATAGTACCTTATTTTCACAATATCTTGCATTCAGAACTCAAACAAATAGCGCAAATAGAAGATCTTTTTGAACTTTGCGAGGAAACTACTCGCATTGAACATAAGGGAAAAGAATTGCAAATAAAATGGTTGCCTGATTATCAATCGGATCAGACGCTATATCAAAGTCGCTATGCACTATTGAACACGAATATTTTATTGGTATCCTCCTCAGGCATACCAAATCCATATGATATTAGAAGAGCAACCGACCATCTGGAACAGATTCATATTGAGTATGAGATTGATAATGTTAACCTGATTTGGGATGTCAGAAAAATTGATAGTCCGGGGATGAAAGTCAGGAAGGAACTAATCAAATGCAACAACAGACTTGATCGATTTTGGAAAAACCGTTACCTGATTCTCCCTCGAAAATACAAAACCTTAATTCGGATTTTTAAATTTGTTTATCAAAGCAGGATTGAAAAATTATACTTTACTGATACAATAGGAGAGGCACTTAATCAAATATTGCTTGGAAATTCTCCTGAGAACGAGGTTAGCTTATTCTCGGATTGGAGTGATGGGGAAAGGATGGACCTACATTTGAAAAGCAAAGAGGAGTTGATTGATATTATAAAAAGTTATAAAAAAACTCAAGCTGAAAGCACCAAAAAAATAATGGATGCAATTAGCCAGATAACCTGGGAAGGAAAATTTAAAATAGTTGAGTCAGAAGTCAAAGAGGATGATCCGCATTTTGAATTAATTAATGCTTTTTCATTATTACAGCAGGATGTAGCTGAGATCATTAAAGAGTTTAAAGACTTAAATCAAAATCTGGAACTCAAAGTAGCTGAACGAATTGTTGATTTTATTGATAAAGAATCAAATTTACGTGCCATTCTGGACAATTCAGATAGAGTTACTCTGCTATTGAATAACCGATATGAATTGATTGATTTTAATGTTGCTTTTTCTAATGAAATGAAAAGAAGGTATAATGTCATACCGAAAATCAATCAGAGTGCGCTGGAGGTAATCAATAATGAAAAAGAAAGAAAAGTTTGGAAAGATCGGTTTGATTCAGCATTAAAAGGGAAGTCAGGTATTTACCTTGATCAGGATAATTTTGACAACCAGGGGCGCGTAATGGAAATTAAAACTTTTCCAATTCGGGAAATTGGCAAGATTAAAGGAGTTTCTATTTTTATAGAGGACATCACACAGCTCAAGAATAGTCAATTCAAACTCATAGAAAAAAACCGTGATCTGCAAAAAGTAAATAATGAGCTTGACAGTTTTGTATATCGCGTATCTCACGATTTGCGTGCTCCGCTGACCTCGATTCTTGGTTTGATCAGCCTAATGAAAATAGAAACGAATCCGGAGAAAATTGGTGAATATATTCAATTACAGGAAAGGAGCATTCTTAAGCTGGATTTATTTATCAAAGAGATCATCAACCTTTCCAGAAATTCAAGACTAGGGATAACGGTTAGCAAAATTGATTTTCCTGAGTTGCTGAACGAGATTTTTGAAGGTCAACATTATACCAAAACTGCAGAACGAGTTGAGCGGATTTGGGATATTGAAGATGGCCTTGCTTTCTATACGGATCGCCAACGCCTCAGTATCATATTAAATAATCTGATATCAAACAGTTTGAAATATGCCAATGCGCATCAGGAAGAGCCTTTTGTAAAAGTTAAAGTGTTTTCTGAGAATGAGGATTGCATCATTGAAGTTTCTGATAATGGAATTGGCATATCTGATATTTATCTACCAAAAATATTTGAGATGTTTTTCCGGGCAGCACAGGATTTTGCCGGATCAGGACTAGGATTGTATATTGTAAAGGAAACAGTAGAAAAACTTAATGGCAAAATAAAGGTAAAATCAAAAATGCGTCAAGGATCTGTTTTTAAAGTTATCTTGCCAAATTTGAAAAACCGTTATGATGCTGCCCCTAAATTGGATGATTAAGAGATTTTACTTTTCTGGTAAAAGACGCAGATAAACATAGTTATTAAGGTCCAGATATTTTTTTGCTGTCATTTGCAAATCTTCCCGTGTTACCTCATCAATCCTTTTTTGATAGCTCAATATTTCGTTTGGATCATACCCGTATTGATAGCTGTATTTCAGAGCTCCCATCCAATATCCGTTTTCTTTAATTTTCACTTCCATTTCCCGGGTTTGCGTTTCGATCACTTTTTTGAATAGTTCTTCCTCTATTCCATCTGTCTTTAATTTATTGATCACTTCAAATACAGAATTTGTTAGTGTATCAGAATTTTCCGGCTTGCAGGGAAAGGTGATGGATATCATATAATTTTCATAAGGTTCTTTTGATGTTGATGGTCTAGCACTTATCCCATATACGCCACTTTGTTCCTCTCTTATTTTTTCGATCAATAAAATATCCATCAGATCAGTTAAAGATTGTATAAGATGGTTTGTTTTTCGGTCAAATGTAAAAGTACCGTGAAAACGCATAGCCACTGAACTTTTTGGGTCACTACCTTTAATGATATCTTTTTTGACTACACCATTAGGAGGTCGTATTCCCAAATCTTTCCAGTTTTCCTGTTCATTTGTTGAGGGAAGGCTACCAAGATATTGGTTTAAATATGGTTTAATGGAATCTACATTAAAATTTCCAACAAAAATGAATTGGAAGTCAGCAGCATTTTCAAATCGCTCTTTATAAATTTCAAATGTTCTGTCAAAATCGATCTTATCCCAATCAGCCTCGGA
>JAHEMV010000421.1 GCA_024643455.1 Cytophagales bacterium | reverse complement strand
AGCACAGCATGCCCATATCCAGGAATAACTTGCCCAGAACGCAATGTATCCCAAACAAATTCTTTCATCTCTCCATGGGATGGCACCTTATTATCCATTTTATTCATGACATCCTGTATCCATCTCAGCACCATTTCATTGGCTAAACCATGAAGAGGGCCTGCCAGACCATTGAGCATGGAAGATATCGAATAATAAACATCTGAAAGGGCGCTTGCTACAAGATGACCCGTATGCGCGCTGACATTTCCACTTTCATGATCACTATGCAGGATAAAATATAACCTTGACAGATCATCATATGGTTTCCCAATACCCATCATCCTAGCGAAATTTCCTCCCCAGTCCATTTTTGGGTCACCCGGAATAATTTCCCCTTTTCTATATTTCTTGCGATAAATATAGGCGGCTATCCTTGGGAGTTTGGCAAGAAGGTTCAACGAATCCTCATATGTAGATTCCCAAAGATTTGCCTTAGTGATTTCGTTGTTTTTGTATTTGGGTGTGAATATTGATTCTTTTTCCATCGAAACAACCGCTGCTGAAAACATTACCATAGGATGGCATTCGACGAGATCATCCAATACTTTATACACATAGTCAGGAACGTTTCTGCGCTGTGCCATTTCATGCTGAACTTCCTTCACTTCCTTCAGGCTTGGAATGTCTCCAGTCAGCAATAAGTAAAGAAATCCTTCCACATAGGGAATTTCTCCATCTGGCGGTTTGGGCAATTTTGCAAGGACTTCGGGAATCGTATATCCTCTAAATCGGATACCTTCATATGGATCCAGGTATGAAATATCTGTTACAAGGCATTTAATGCCACGCATACCACCAAGTGCTTGTCCAATGGTAACATCACCTATCTTAACGTCACCATAATCATCAAGTAATTTTTTGGTACGTGGCCTCCATTCATCAATTTTTTTGGCGAGTTTCTTTTTTAATACAGTCATGACCGACGATTTAAGTTGAAAATTTGATAAACAAGGATGGCTAATAACGGGAAAAATAATATACAAAAATTCCATATAAAATCCTAATTATTAAGCACTTAAGTTTTTTTTGTATGAGATAATATTACCCCGAATAAAAATTAATAGTAAGACTTATTGATTTTTAAAAAGCAGGAAAACTATGAAATCTATAACTAATCCACTTGCTATCAGCAAGGTAGTCCCAAAGGCCGAGTCCTAAAATTCATGTACTAAATCTAAAATAAGCGGGGCATTAAGTCAGAAATAAATGAAGCTGACTTTGTATAAATAGTAAACTATATCTGGGTGAATGTGAAAAGTCCTTAATAAAATCAATTAATGCATCAGGCCATCCAGTTTCTTTTTCGTGTAAACTGTTGATCGACCAGTATTTCATTTAAGATGTTTGCGTCTTCTACAACCTGGAAATCAAACATACCGACACAGGCAAAATCAGCACCATTTTCAAAGGCAAACTTAAATCCCTGGCGTGGATGGAATGCTCCTGCAGCCAAAACTTTAAATGCAATCCATGGCTTATTCAGACTCTCCATAAAATCGACCGTCTCCTGAGGTTTTCGTGCCCAATAATTATCTATTGCATAATTATCGATAATCATTTTTTCTTTAGGTTCATTATCTCTCCATGACCAATAAGACGTGTCATGAAGCGTTTTCATATAGAAATCCGCATTGATGCCATTATCTTCTAACCCCTGAAACGTAGATAATTCATGACCGGCAACCCCGGCGATAACGCCCTTACTTTTTGAATATTCAACAACATTATTAATGAGATCAAACTTTCCTTCCCGAACCCATTGATCTCCAAGATTACCAATGAGCATTGTCCCCATAGCACCATTGTCTGTGGCAAGATCAATGATTTTTTTATAATCTTTTTCATCGGGATACATCGGTGCCAACCATTGAATTTTTCCTCCTCTTTTCCAATGTTTTTGCAGGATACTACGCTCCATTTCACCAGTCCCGATTGCTGTCGTATTAATACCGCTTGCCTCACATAAATTGAACGTTTCAATTACTTTTTCTGTAGTAAAATACTTTTTCAAAAAGTTAGAGACATAAATCAAATCACGACTATGAGCAAAACCACTGATCAGGTTTCCTCCGCAAATCAATCTTCCAATGTCAACACCTTTTATTTTACCAGATGGTATAGGTCCTTTGAGTTCTGACAAATCAAGCTGTCTTGCCAACTTAATCGTAGCACCTGAACTAGCATCACTTGCTCCAATCTGATTTCTAAGATGAGTCTCTTCGTGACTTCCCCAACCATAGTTGCGGGCAACGCTGTAAACAAATCCTCCAAGCAATGGAATCGAGATCAGGTTTTTTACCATATTCCTTCGATCCAGCGCTTTTGGATTCAAATAGTGATTTGCTTCCTTAGGCACATCCACTACGTTGGTAGCCAGGGTTTCAGTTTTTAAATTCCTTAAATTCTCAACACTAAAAAAGGAGGTTTTTGGGATAAATGCCATAGCCAAAAGTGTGAGCATTTCTACCAGATTTTTATTTACAATCAAATAATGCCCCTCTATTCCATATCCGATTGGATTTATTGAAAAAGGTGGATTAGAGATATAAAAAAGAAATAAAAGTCCAACCCCAGAAAGTGCCGCAATGCGAGTAGAAAGTCCGATAAATAAAGCCAGGCCAATGATTATTAAACCAAATATTATGGTGTAATCAGCAAGATAAACCAAAAATTGGTTCTGTGCCATGGCTATAAAAAATCCGGCTAATGGCCCGCTAGAATTCAGTAAATATGAAGCTGAGGACCAATTTGGGGTGAATATTTTTGCAATACCCTCATAAAGAAAATGCCAGCCAATGGCTATGCGTAAAAAAGTGAAAAGGTATTTTTGAAAACCAGGTTTATCGACAGAATCCATTGTGTATATTTTTTAATAAATTTAACCCAAAGTAAAGGTCATAAACAATGATCTGAGTCAGGTTTATGCATTAAATCAAAAGGTTCGGATTATAGTTAAATCTGGGGTTCTCCTATATTTTTAAACGGATATTCAATTTTTCAAGCTGTCCTGTTATGAAAATAATAAGATATGCGAACAATAAAGATTTGATTATCCCCACTACTCCAGTTTTAAAAAATTCAGGTAGATAGACGCCGATCAACGCCATGATAGCATAGTAAAAATACGGAACGAGATAGCATGTCAGTGTACTGCGCCCTGCAGGACTGATGGCATTTGCCCAACTTTTCTTATTCCAAATATCTGCAACCAGGTATAAAACAGCAAAGGCAGCAAAACTGATCCCCGCACAAATGCTAGTCCAAGAGGGTGTTGCTTTTATTTTTGAAATCCCCCATTCTGGCCGGGTTATAAATCCATATCCAACCAATAAAACAGAAAACAATAAAATGAAAGTCAGGAACCTAGAGGTTTTGCCATTTTTGCCATAATTTAAATAAAGTAAAGTAGCCAAAATACCACTGGTAACACTGGCATGATTTGAGGTGCTCACCATGAGGTTTACTGAGAACTTTTGTCCAAAAAGATCGATAAACTCCAGAGCGTTTAGTAACTGAAAAACGAGTAAAACCAGTGCGATGAAAACAATCCTTTTACCGATCAGCAAGTACAAGGTGGCGCATAAAAGGTAAGCCCAACCGATAATGCCCAGAATCCCCCACCAGTGAGGACTGAGCCAGGTTGGATTCTCGCTTGTGCCACTTTTATAAATAATACCTATAAAAATAAAAACAGCAATCCCAGCTATCTGCATTGCCCATTCAGGGATTTTTTTAAATGCTTTATGATTGGGATATACATTCCAAATTAAAACTATGGCAGTGGCCATTAGAATTTCCCATATGTATTTAGAAAAAGGGAGTAAATCACCATTGATATTTTCCAGATTTACCATAAAAAATCCCATTACAATCAGAGCAAAACTTCGCTTGAGAATATGCCAAAAAATATTGAGTGTAGAATCGCCTTTCTTTCTTCTGGCCTCAATCGCTATGGGAATGGATAACCCCACAATGAATAGAAACCCAGGGAAAACCCAGTCGGCCAAACCCATCGTATCTTCACTGGCTTTGGCATGCTCCATCCATCCAGGAACATTAATGACAGTCCATAGATCATTGACAAAGATCATTAAAAACATGGTAAGTGCTCTGAATATATCTATGGAGGCTATGCGATTTGTATTGGTCATACTTTTCATATTATTCTCTGGAAAGAATAAAGATAAAAAAAGTCCTTTGCCTTACAACCGCACGATTTATAAATATTCATTCCCTGAATTATGGGACTGGAAACCCTCGATCTCGCATCAAAGCATCAATTTTTGGATCCCTTCCTCTGAATGATCGGAAGGCATCAGCTGGATCTATCGAGTTTTGTGGTGCAAACATATACTTTAAAAGTTTAGCCGCAACTTCCTTATCATAAAAACCTCCGGGAGCTTCCTGGAACATTTCTGCGGCATCAGCTGTAAGCACGTCGGCCCAGATATACCCGTAATATGCTGCGGCATACCCTTCACCATCAAATATATGACTAAATTGTGCCGACCGGTGTCGCATCGCAATTTCTGTCGGCATGTTTAGCTTATTTAGCGTACTTATTTCAAAATCCTTTACGTTCAAATTTGATAAATCATGTAATGTATGATAATCCATATCAACCAGTGCCGAGGACAAATATTCAGTTGTTTCATATCCCTGGTTAAATGTCGAAGCCAGCTTAATTTTGTTGACCAGTTCCTCTGGCATTGACTCACCTGTTTGATGATGCACCAAAAACCGATTTATGACTTCATCTGTTGAAAGCCACCTCTCCAATAATTGAGACTGAAATTCCACAAAATCGCGAACACCGCCATCTAAAGATGGATATCTCACATTAGATGCCAGGTAGTCTAATGCAT